>JABIME010000316.1 GCA_018654125.1 Candidatus Cloacimonadota bacterium | reverse complement strand
TCCATTGGGTATAAAGGAATATTCCGGAGCTGGATCCTGCTCTCTGTGTCCGGTTCTTGTTCCCACGTGTGTAACTTGATGTTGAACATCAATTGCAATTTGAGACGGCTGCATAAAATAATTAGCGAATACAAATACAGATAATAAAGTAATTAAAAAGATTATAGTAATTCTCATTTCTCCTCCCCAAAAAAAATGAAATAGCATGCCTAAAGATTGATTTATTTTAGATATTTTTGTCAAATCTTACATTTTTACTCCTCATATGATACAACAATAATATGCAATTGTAATTCCAATCTAATGAAATCAAAAATTTATTAATACTAATTAATAAATATTAACTAGTTATAGTGTTGCCCATCACATTTATTTTTTATCTTTCATAGAGTTTATCAATTTGTATGAAATATCTTTTTCTGCGGAATTGATTATGCAGTTAGTGCTTTGTATTCAACGATAAAATAAAAAACCTTCCAGATTAAATGGAAGGTTTTTTTGTTTTTATCTCTATCTATGAGTTACGGATTGATCCTGTTTATCATTCTTGGAAATGGAATAACTTCACGAATATAACGAATACCGCTCATCCACTGTATCAATCTTTCGAGTCCTATCCCAAATCCACTATGTGGAACAGAACCGTATTTTCTAAGATCGAGGAACCATTGATAATCCTTAACATCGTATCCTTCTTTTTTAATTCTATCTAAAAGGATATCGTGATCATCTTCACGCTGCGATCCACCAATGATCTCTCCAAATCCTTCTGGTGCGATTAAGTCTGCTCCCAGAACAAGATCAGGGTTATCTTTATCACGTTTCATGTAGAATGATTTTATCTCTTTGGGCCATCTTTCCACAAATACTGGCACATCATACTCGGCAGTGATCATCTCTTCTTCAGGAGCTCCGAAGTCATCTAAATAATCAATTTCAACACCTTTACTTTTAAGCATATCAATAACTTCTCTGTGTGTCATTCGTTTAAATGGAGCATCTGCTTTTTTCAGTTTCTCTACATCTCGTTCAAGAATTTCTAACTCTTTTGAATTTCTTTCTATTACTGTGCGAATTACAAAACGAATTAGTGCTTCCTGAATCTCTATATTTTCATCATGCTCAACAAAAGCAGCCTCCGCATCCATCATCCAGAATTCAGTAAGATGTTTTCTAGTTTTCGATTTTTCTGCTCTGAAAACAGGACCAAAGTCATAAACTTTCCCCAGACTCATTATTCCTGCTTCCAAATAGAGTTGCCCAGATTGAGAAAGGAAAGCAGAACCCAAGTCAAAATATGGAACTTCAAAAAGAGTAGTTGTTCCTTCACTTGCATTTGGTGTAAGAATTGGTGAATCGAATCTGTAAAATTCGTTCTTATTCAGGTATTCACATATTGCATAATAAACTGTATGACGGATCTTTAGTGCTGCTGTCTGCTTTTTAGACCTTAACCATAAATGTCTTTGAGAGAGTAAGAAATCAACTCCGTGTTCCTTCTTCCCTATCGGATAATCTTCAGATTTTCCAATGATATTTAGATCTTTAAGTTGGAATTCAAACTCACCTTCACGCTTTGGGTGTTCTTGAGGAACGCCTATTATTTCTACGGAACACTCTAATGTTATCTTTTTAACTTTTTCGAATATTTCTTCACCCATTTCTGGTTTAAAAGCTACTGCTTGAATATCTGCATGAGCATCACGGAAAATTACGAAACGTAATTTACTGCTGCTTTTACGATAATTTCGTACCCAACCGCGTAATTTTACTTCTTCACCGATATGGTCTTTTATCTCTTTTAATGTTATTAATTTCATCTATATTCTCCGATTATTTCTTTTTATCTATTTTATTTACAATTTCTAATGCAACTTCTAACGCACGGGTACCGGCATTACCATCAACAACCGGATTTAAATCTGCTTCAACCGCATGAATGAAAGATTCCAACTCTGTTGTGAGCGCATCTTTCTCGCGATCGGAAGCCTTCACCTCCACAATGTCAACTACATCTTTTGTATCAATATTTTCATATTTACCCATCATTAATTTAGGTAAAACTTTATATAAATTCTTAGATTTCTTAATATGCTTCACGCTCTTATCCTGAAAGTCAATTGAGAAGTAACCATCTTTTTGGAATATTCTTAATTGCCTTGAACGCTTCATTGAAATACGGCTGGCAGTAATATTTGCAACTGCACCATCTTCAAATTCAATTCTGGCATTTGCAATATCAATGCTTTTGGTCATTACTCCTGCCCCACTTGCACTTATATGCTTTACTTTACTTTCCATAAAAGAAAGGATCAGATCAATATCGTGGATCATGAGTTCTAATACAACAGGAATATCAATTCCTCGCGGTGTGAATGGTGCAATCCGATGGCATTCCATGAAAATTGGCTTTTTTACTTTATCCTCAATCTCCATAATTACCGGATTAAATCTTTCTATATGACCAACCTGGATCTTTAAATTATTTTCCTCAGAAATTTTAATAAGATCTTTAGCTTGCTGTAAAGTTTCAGTTATTGGTTTCTCAATAAAAACATGTATTCCCTTATTAAGAGCTTTCTCAGCTAATTCAAAATGTGATATTGTTGTAACAACTATGAACAGAATGTCAATATCGGCTATAAGTGACTCAAAATCGGGAAATGACTTCGTACCCAATCTTTCAGATATCTCCTCAGCACGCTCTTTATTCTTATCATATAGTCCTACAAAATCACATTTCTTACTCTCATTAAGTATTCTTGCATGATTCTGCCCAAACTGACCTACTCCAACAATTCCAACTTTTAACATCTAAACTCCTTAAATATAACAAAAAATGTTAAATTCAAATTTTTTAGGAATTTCCTCGTGTCAAGCAAAGAAATAGATGTTCAAATGTAGAAATGCCCTCCAAAAGTTTCCAATCAAAATTGTACATCTTTGATTTCCTTTGTGCAATAACTCTTTCTTGACACTGCATTCTTTGCAAAAATGATTGTTTTTGATGTTTAATTTTTTGGAGAAAAAATGAATAAAGCACTTTTATTAATATTAGATGGATATGGAATTAATAGCAAGAAATACGGAAATGCAATAGCTGCAGCGAATACTCCTAATTTAGATAAATTCCACACACAAAATCCTGTTGGTAAGCTTACAGCAAGCGGACTTGATGTTGGACTGTTAGATGGAGACATGGGAAATTCTGAAGTTGGACATCTAAATATTGGTGCAGGTCGAGTCGTATATCAAATGAATTCACTTATAATGAAAAAGATAGATGATAAATCTTTTTTTGAGAATAAAGAAATTATAGATGCTATAGATCATGTTAAGATTCATAAAAGTAATCTGCACATTATGGGTTTACTGTCAAATGGTAATGTTCATAGTAATATAAATCACATCTGGGCATTATTGAAATTTGCAAAAGTAAATGGATTAGAACAAGTATATTTTCATGCATTCATGGATGGACGTGACACTTTGCCAAACTCGGGGTTCGGCTTTATAAAGGAGTTTCAGCAAAAATCAAAAGAGATTGGGATTGGGAAGATTGCAACAATATCCGGAAGATATTATGCGATGGATCGTGATACACGTTGGGATAGAGTAGAGAAAGCGTATAAAGCATTTGTTCAAGGTGAAGGTGAAAAATTTACTGATCCTATCAAAGCAATTGAGAGTAGCTACAATGACAATATTTCAGATGAATTTATAATTCCTAAAGTAATTGTTACGAATGGTAAGGCTGTAGCTAAAATCAATGACAATGATTCTGTAATAGCCTTTAATTTTCGAGCAGATAGAATGAGACAAATCACACGTGCTCTCAAGATCACAGAATTCGACGAGTTCCCAACAGAAGATCTTAATAACCTTAAATTTGTTTGCTTCAATGAATATGATGTGAAATTCAATGAATTTGTTTCTGTTGCATTCAAATTACCAAAACTTAATAATATTTTAGGTGAGATCATTTCTAAGAATGGCTTAAAACAATTACGTTTAGCAGAAACAGAGAAATACGCTCATGTAACTTTCTTCTTTAATGGTGGAGTGGAAGAACCTTTTATGAATGAGGATCGAATTCTTGTGAAATCGCCTAATGTTGCAACTTACGATCTAAAACCAGAAATGAGTGCTTTTGAAGTTAAAGATAAATTAATTTCTGCTATTAATAGCAATGAATACTCGCTAATAATAACCAATTTTGCAAATTGTGATATGGTTGGGCATACTGGTTTTTTTGATGCTGCCATTAAGGCTGTAGAGACCGTTGATAAATGTATTGGCGAAATTATTCCAATTGGAAAAAAGAATAATTATAATATATTGTTAACTGCCGATCATGGAAATGCTGATAAAATGCTTGATAGTAATGGGAATGTCTTCACCGCCCATAGCTTGAATAAAGTTCCATTAGTTATTTCTCTTACTGGGAACAACCTCGCAGTTGATGGAGGTAAATTAGCTGATATTGCACCTACAGTTCTTAAGATCATGGGAATTCCAAAACCACCTGAAATGACAGGAAAATGTTTAATCTAATTACAAGGAGTTTTATATAATGAGATCAGTTGATAGAATAGATATAAAGAAGAAAAGGCAAATCCCTGCTGCAACAAAATTAATAATGATGTTAGCTGTAATCATGGGTTTAGTATTGCATACTTGTTGGAAGAAAACTCAGGGTGACAACCTGCAAATATCTGATATTCAGCTTTCTAACATTACTCGTATAAGTTTAGATATTTCTTTTACTATTGCAAGTAGAGCCAGTATAGAAATGGAAAAATCTTTTATGATAGAAATTTATGCAAACGATGGAGAGCTACTCGCCAGCAAACTCACTCATATAAAGCTCCCACCAAAAACCAGGAAGAGATATATAAAAGTTTTACAGAAATTTAATATGCCACTAGAAAGTCCCGACGACATTACTGATTTTAAAATATACGTTTATAAATAGGAGAAACTATGAAGAAATATTTTGTATTAATTATATTGATATTCATAATAAATCTAGCATTTGCCAGCAATCTTAATAAAGATGTAATAAATGAGTTAACTTCCAATCAAATAATTTCAGGTGATTCTCTTTTTACAATATTATCTGATTGGCAAAATTATTCACAACCGCAAAAAACTGGTGTTTTTCTTTTGGAACATAATCAGGTTAATGATACTTTGGCAGCACCTTATGTTGTTTATATTCCTAATGGTTACAATGCAAAGAGTAAGACTCCTCTCATTATCTATCTTCATGGTGGTGTAAGCACAAAAGTTTTTCATGATACCCCAATTGAATATGCAGAGCAAAATTATTTTACAGAATATGCTGAAAAGAACAATTGGATAGTTGTATATCCAATGGGAAATAATGATACAGCCTGGTGGAATTTAGTTGGCATCAATAATATAAATGCACAAATTAGAGAATTAAAATCCCAGTATAACATTGATGATAATAGAATTTACATTACAGGATTCTCTGATGGTGGATCCGGATCATTTCATTTCGCATTAAATGCTCCTGATGATTTTGCAGCATTCTATCCTTTAAACGGGATGCTCTCTGTTGGAAGCATTGTAACACAAATCCCGGTTTATCTTCCAAATTTAAAGAATAGATCTGTTTATGCTGTTAATACTGATGATGATGGACTCTACCCAGCCAAGAAAATGCGTGAGTTAATGGAGCTCTCACTAAAAGCTGATGCAAATTTGTTTTATAAAGAATATTGGGGAATCGGACACACATTTGAATATGCTAGTAGTGAACTTCCAATTTTAATTGATAATATGAAAACCAAGGTGAGAGATATTTTCCCACCAGAAATTTATTGGGAAACATCTATGCTTGAATATGGGAAGTGCGATTGGCTGCAGATAACAGAAATTGATACAATGCAAACTCATAAGGAATGGCAAAAAGAATATAATGTTAAGCTAACTGATGAACGTGTTTCATTTGGGTTTTATAATGATCGTGAATATAAAGGAATTGGAGCGAAGATCACAAAGATAATGCCAGAGTCAGCTGCAGAGGCAATGGGATTAGAGGAAAATGATATAATAATTAAAATGGATGATGTTGAAGCAGAAAATATTGGAAAATTAATTGAATTACGAAGTACAAAAAAACGTGGTGATGAATTTACATTAACTATTCTTCGAGCTAATGATGAAGTAGTATTATATGGTCAGTTTCCAAATGCATCTAGTTATAATGCACTGAATTATGAGAAATCCTCAGGTGCTGTGAAAGCAAACTATTTTGGGAATCATTTTAATATTGAAACTTCACGAGTTTCTCAAATTGCAATTTACATTCACCCTAAAATGATAAATATGAAAATACCCATTATTATAACTTTAAATGGGAATGAAGTATTTAACGAAATAGTTCAGATAGATCGTGAATTTATGGTTAAGAATCTTCTGGAAAATCATGACAGAAAAGCTTTATGGACTAACAAAATATTTTTAAATGTTAATAAATAAATATGAATAAATTACATCTCCTGCTAATATTAGTTATTATCTTCTGTTTTTCATGTGATACAACATCACCTGAAGAGCTAGATAAAAATGCGATCTTAGATATTCTAGATTCAATTCAAACTAACTTCAATTTTGATGATCTTAATGGTATAATGCAAAATTATCATCAATTGTTCAATCATAATGGATATTCTTATGGCTCAGAGAGTATTAGATGGGAAATTAGATTAAATGACTTTAATGAAATGACCTTTGATAATATAGATATTGTAATTAATGGTGATTTTGCTACTGCTTCTTTTGTTATGCATCTAGATAACACTTCATTAAATGAACCTTCAGATGAGAATGGTGATTTATCGTACTTTTATTATGACTATGGTAGCTGGAAATTATGTGGTGAGGACTTTGTTATTTTACCTTAATGCCTTGGCTGATAAGCTCCACATCCAATAAATATATCATCATTGAATTTTGTAAGATAAGTTAGCTTCATTTCAACTTTCTGAGTCTCATAATTTCTCCAGTAATACTCGATCCATCCATTATTAGACTCATTCATAAGTTTAAGAAAAGCTTTAACAAAATACTTCCCCGCTGAATCTTTCAAGTCGATAAGATTCTTACCGATCAATGCTTCTTCTGCTCCGTGGCTTAAGACATTACCGTCCATATCAAAAACAAAAATATATAGATCTTTAAAATGGAATTTCCCAGCTTTATTTTTGAAATCTATAAAAGCTTTTTCTGTACCTACTTCTTGCATATAGATGATTGCATCAATAACCATTGCTTTTGCTTGTAGGGGCGTACCATATTTAATCATATCTTCGTGGGAAGCTAATGCAGATCCTGCATAGGTGCTCTGGTCATTTAGATTTTCCTTTATAGGATCATTTGATTGAGGGCTTTCTGACAGTAAACTCAGACTGAATAAAGTAATAATTAATAAGATGATAAATTTTTTCATTCTTACCTCCTATTTGTTATAAACAATGTAATTGTTAATTAATATATTGCTAGAAAAAAAAGCCGCTCTTTCGAACGGCTTTTGTATTGGTGCAGAAGGCGGGACTTGAACCCGCACACCATTAGATGGCACAAGATCCTTAGTCTTGCGTGTCTGCCAATTCCACCACTTCTGCGAATCTCTTATTCAGTTGCTTCTTTAGCTGGTTCTTCAACCGGAATTACTGGAAGCTCTTCCTGCTCAAGCGGCTGTTCTACAACTTGCTCTTCTTTCATTTTGTCAACTGCCTTACTTCCAGTTGTAGCTTTCTTTCCTTTTAATTGAAAAGCGAGCAAAATGCAATTTATCATGAAAAGAATTGCAAGGATCTGTGTAGCATTCTTCAAAAATTTTGAAGCGCCTTGGCCACCAAGAACATTAGATGCAGCTCCACCAACCATTCCGTCGAGTGCTCCACCTTTACTTGATTGAGCTAAAATCACTAATATCAAAGATATTGAAATTATTACATGTATTACCATTAATACTGTATACATTATTACTCCTAATTACTTACTGCGAAACACATTTATTTGTGCACCTTTTTAGTGTCAACCATAAATTGGTGTAAGAATAGATTAAATATTAGTTACTTAAATCCTAAAATATTCTTCACTAATTTCATTTTCTCAGAAGCTATCTCTTGAGCTTTTTCTGAGCCTTCATCTAAGAGCTTATCAATGAAGTCTTTATTATTCATAAGCTCATCATATTTCTCGCGCATTGGAGAAACCATTTCTTCCATTACCTCAAATAATTCCTGTTTCGCATGTCCCCAACCCATTCCACCTGCAAGATATTTTTCACGTAAAATATTCTGCTGATCATTTGATGTGAATAGTTTATAAAGTGTAAAAACATTGCATTTATCAGGATCTTTTACTTCTTCAATTGTCTGAGAGTTTGTAACAACCTTCATGATCAACTTTCTTAGTTTTTTAGTTGGAAGAAATAATGGGATTGTATTATTGTAACTTTTACTCATTTTTCTTCCATCTAAACCAATCACTGTTTGAGTAGCTTCTCTTATAAGAGGTTTGGGAATGGTAAGAACATCTTTTTTATAAATATGATTAACACTTTGAGCTATATCAATAGTCATTTCTAAATGTTGAGCCTGATCCTTTCCAACAGGAACTACATCAGAATCAAATAGTAATATATCTGCTGCCATTAATACCGGATAAGTGAATAATCCCATATTAACTCCATCATCTTGATCTCTTTTGAGTTCATTATTACTCTGTACCATAGCTTTGTATGCATGCGCCCTGTTCATAAGACCTTTGGAAGTAAACGCTAGTAAAATTGTAGAAAGATCAAAAGTCTGAGGGACTTGCGATTGCCTATAAACAAGAGCATTCTTCGGATCTAATCCACATGCAAGCCATGTAGCTGCCACTTCGTATGTCATCTCATTTATTAGCTGCGGGTCTTTTATAGTATTCAAAGCATGATAATCTGCAATGAAATAACGTGCATCATATTCTTTAGTAAGCTCTATAGCTGGTTTTATTGCACCAAAATAATTCCCAATGTGAGGAGTTCCTGTTGGTTTTATTCCGGTTAGTGCAATCCCTTTATTCATTTATCCTCCAATATGTTAAACAATTTTTCCAATAAGATCATATTCCCAAGCATCAATAATCTCAACATTTACGATCTCACCTATATTTGCTTTTCCTTCTGTAATTAAAACCATTCCATCAATTTCAGGTGAATCAAAATAACTTCTACCCTCAAAAACAAATTCTTCTTCTTTACTTTTTGTATCAATTATTACTTGTATCTTTTTCCCAACCAATCCAGCAAGAAATTCCTCGGAAATATTCTGTTGGATCTGCATGAGTTCATCTTTCCTCTGCTCTGCAATTTCTTCTGATACTTGTAGCTCAAGATCATATGCAGGTGTATCTTCTTCTTTGGAATAAGCAAATGCACCCAATCGTTCAAATTTCAATTCCTTCACAAAGTCTTTTAGCTCAATATATCTCTCTTCTGTCTCACCAGGATAGCCAGTGATTAGCGTTGTTCTAACTACTGCATCAGGCATTTTAGAACGAATCTCAGAAATTATTTGTATTATTCTTTCTTTTGTAACTTTTCTGTTCATACTGCCAAGAATTTCGTTGCTAATATGTTGAATTGGAATCTCAAAATACTTGCAAATCTTTGGTAGTTCAGCCATCGAATCTATCAATTCAGATGAAATATGAGCTGGATGCAGATACAATATTCTTATCCACTCTAAGTTTTTTATTGCATGCAATTTTTGCAATAGTTCAGGAAGTTTCTGTTCTCCATAGATATCAACACCATATTGTGCAGTATCTTGAGCTGTAAGGATTATCTCTCGAACACCATTTGCAACCAATGCTTCTGTACTGGAAACCAAATTTTCTATTGGAACACTTTTAAGATGACCCCTAATTGCGGGTATTGCACAATATGAGCAATGATTATTACATCCGTCACTTACGCGTAAGTAGCCAAAATGAGGAAGTGTGAGCAGTTTACGGTTTTCTGCAGAACTTATTTCAAATATTTTTTTAAAAGCGTTAAAATCCTTTAATTGGATTACAGTATCAATCTCTGGAAATGAATTTTTGATGTCATCATAATATCTTTTTACCAGACAACCAGTAACAATTAATTTTCTACATTTTCCAGATTTCTTAAGATCAGCAGCTTCTAGAATTGTAGAGATAGATTCCTCTTTAGCATCAAGAATAAATCCACATGTATTCACAATAATCACTTCAGCTTCTATAGTTTCTTCTGTTAAGGTATATCCAGCAGTCTCAGTAATATAAGCAAAAACCTCACTATCAACAAGATTCTTAGAACATCCTAAACTAATTATTGCAAATTTTTTCATTTCTCTTTCTCAACACCGAATTAATCCAGTAAATGAGTAATTACACCAGAACGAAGCTTAGGTTCGAACCATGTTGATTTTGGTGGCATCACTTCGTCTGCATCTGCAATTGCCATGAGCTGTTCTATTGAGGTTGGGAACATACTGAATGCTACAGCTTCACCTTTATTAACTCGTCCGGATAGCTCTTCCAAACCGCGGATTCCACCTACAAAATCAATTCTCTTATCTTTTCTTGGATCACCAATTCCCAATATAGGATTTAGTAGATTGTCTTGAAGAATTGCAACATCAAGTGATTTCACAGGATCATTTTCATCAAAAGTACCATCTTTGGCTGTAAGACTATACCAAGTTCCATCTAAATACATTCCAAAATTATGCAATTTATTAGGACTGTAACCTTCAGTTTTACTATGAACTTTAACATCGAAATTTTCTGCCGCTTTTTCCAAGAAATCTTCAACTGAATTTCCATGCATATCTTTCACAACTCTATTGTAATCCATAATATAAAGCTGATTATCAGGGAAAATAACAGAAAGAAAATAATTATATTCCTCTTCTCCAGTATGAGCAGAATTAGCTTCTCTTCTGGTCTTCCCTACTTTAGTTCCAGAAGCCGAACGATGATGTCCATCTGCAACATACAAGAAATCTATATCAGAAAAAATACTTAATATTTTCTCAATATCATTTTGCTGATCGATCTTCCAAAAAATATGTTTGATCCCATCTTCTGTTGCTATATCATAAAGTGGATTTTCTTTGATAATTTCATCAACAATCTCATTTATGTCTTTGCGTGCGCGATAAGTAAGGAAAACTGGACCTGTATTGGCGTTCAAAGTATCTACATGTTTAATTCTATCAGCTTCTTTTACAGCTCTGGTATGCTCATGTTTCTTAATGATACCTTTTTCGTAATCTTCTATTGATGCTCCCACAACCAGACCAATTTGATCAATATCTCCCATAACTAGACGATAGAGATAAAAACAAGGTTTATCGTCCTGAATAAGAACACCTTCATTTAACATTTTATAAAGATTTTCTCTTCCTTTCTGATACACGTCTTCACTATAAAGATCGATATCTACAGGAAGGTCTACTTCAGGTTTTACAACATGCAAAAAGCTATGTGGTTTACCTTTAACTTCTTCTCTAGCTTCAGCTGAATTCAAAACATCATAAGGTGGAGATGCTACATCTAATATTTTATCTGCGGCAGGTCTTACTCCGTAAAAAGGTTTGATCTTTGCCATTGTTTCTCTCCTGTTTATTTATATTTCTTATTAATAATATAATTCTTTTCAACGGTCATAAATACTTCATTGCCGTTAATATCCCATGTTATCATATCTTCTTGTTCACCCTTACAACAATGGAAGGAATCGGATAATGTTTCTGCTTTTATGTAATCTGCATATTTAGTGAAAACATTTTGTATCAAATTGCTTCCAACATAGAAAATTTTAATGCGATCCATGATATCCATTCCTTTATCTTTACGAGTATTCTGGATCTTGGCAACAAGCTCACGAGCAAGTCCCTCTTCAATAAGTTCATCATTCAATGCTGTATCTAAGGCTACAAACAACTCTTGATTATAAGATTCAAAAACAAATCCCTCTTTATCTTTTATAGAAATGCTCAAATCTTCTTCAGTAAGCTTAAAAGTACTTCCATCCATCTCTAAATAATATTCATTATTTTTATGAAGAGTTTCCACGATATGATTTGAATCCATTTGCTCTAAAGCAGCTACAATACGTTTAATATGCTTACCGTATTTCGGACCCATCACCTTGAAATTTGCCTTAAATTCATAAGTAACAAAACTATCTTTATCTGCAATGTACTTGATCTCTTTTACATTGATCTCTTCTTTTATAAGGTCTTCCATTCTAGCAATAAGTTGTTTGTATTTTTCTGGAACATAAAGCGCTCCAAGAGTTTGTCTAACCTTTATCTGACAGGCATTACGCGCAGCTCTTCCCAATGAAACAAGCTTAATTACAGAATCCATTTCTTCTTCTAGTTTTGTATCGATTACCTTCTTATTTCCAATTGGATAATCATCTAAATGCACACTTTCTTTGCCTGTAAGATTCTTGTAGATTTCCTCTGAAAGATATGGTGCAACTGGAGCAATTAATTTACAAACTTCCACCAATACATGATATAAAGTAAGATATGCTTCTTTCTTATTATCGGAAAGTTCCATCTCCCAATATCTTCTTCTGCAACGACGTACATACCAGTTACTTAAATCATCAATCACAAAATCCTGGATAGCTCGAACGCTCTTTGTAGGATGGTATTTATCATTACTGTTCGTAACAACTTCAACCAGATTATTCAATTTTGAGATGATCCACCTATCAATTTCAATAACTTTGTTCTCATTAAATTCATATTTTGCAGCATCGAAATTATCTATATTTGCATAAGTTACATAAAATGAGTAAACATTCTTCAGTGTACCAAAGAATTTATTAACAATTTCTATAACGCCCTGTTCATCAAACTTTGTAGGAATCCATGGTGGGCTTACTGCTAATAAATACCAACGGATTGCATCTGCACCATACTCCTCCATAAGCTTCATTGGATCAACAGAATTGCCTTTGCTCTTACTCATCTTTTGTCCTTTTTTATCAAGAATAAGATCGTTAACTAAAACATTTTTGTAGGAAGATTCTCCTGTAAGAATTGTCGATATTGCTAATAATGAGTAGAACCAGCCACGTGTTTGGTCGATACCTTCACTTATAAAATCTGCAGGGAAAAGTTCTTCAAAGAATCTATCTTTATTTTCAAACGGATAGTGCCATTGCGCGAATGGCATTGCGCCACTATCGAACCAGCAGTCAATAACTTCTGGTGTTCTCTTCATCTTTCCACCACATTCACATTTAAATTCTATTCCATCCACATATGGTCTGTGTAATTCTATATCTTCAGGAACAGTTGAACCATCTTGCATCTTTCCTTTTTCACGTAATTCTTTTATAGAACCGGCACTTTCATGTTTTCCACAATCCGGGCAAACCCAAACATTTAATGGTGTTCCCCAAAATCTATCCCTAGAGATCGCCCAATCGATATTGTTCTCTAACCATTCACCAAAGCGCTTTTCTCCGACAAAATCTGGAAACCAGTTGATTTTATTATTATTATCGATCATCTGCTGCTTGTATTCGCTTGTTTTTATATACCAGCTTGAACGTGCATAATAAATAAGCGGACTGTCACATCGCCAGCAGAAAGGATAACTATGAGTTATTTGCTTTCTTTTATACAATAATTTTCTATCTTTTAGATTTCTGATAATCTCCTTATCGGCATCTTTAACGAATACACCTGACCAGTCAGTAATTTTATCATTGAATTTTCCAGCACCATCTACAGGCTGAATGATTGGTAATCCATATTTTTTTCCTAAGTCGTAATCATCCTGACCAAATGCAGGAGCTGTATGAACAATACCAGTTCCATCATCCATTGTCACATAATCTGCAAGCCCAACATAAAAAGCTTTCTCTTCAGGTTTTATAAATGGGAATAGTTGATCATACTCTGTATGTTCAAGTTCACTTCCCTTATATTCCTCAACTATTTCGTATTCTTCATCAATGATCTCTAATCTTGCTTTTGCTAAGATCAGACTTTCATTCTCTAGTTTTATTTTAACGTATTTTGAGTCAGGATGCATTACAAGCGCAACATTAGATATAAGCGTCCAAGGTGTTGTAGTCCAAGCTAAAAAGTATGTATTCTCTTCATCTATCAGTTTGAATTTGACAAATACAGAAGGATCTTCTGTTTCTTTATAACCTTGTGCAACTTCATGGCTAGAAAGTGGAGTACCACAACTTGGGCAATAAGGCACTATTTTATGTCCTTTATAGATCAATCCCTTCTTGAAGAAATCATTCAAAATCCACCATACAGTCTCAATATAATCATTTTCAAGTGTGATATATGGATTATCAAGATCGATCCAGTATCCCATCTCTTTGGTCATTTCACGCCACTCTTTTTCATAGGAAAATACGGAGTTCCTGCATTTATGGTTAAACTTTTCAAGTCCGTAAGCTTCAACTTCTTTTTTATCTTTAAGTTTAAGCTGTTTTTCTACTTCGATCTCTACAGGTAGTCCGTGCGTATCCCAACCAGCTTTTCTTTTTACTTGAAATCCTTTCATCGTTTTGTAACGGCAAACTGAGTCTTTTAGTGTTCTGGCAATTACATGATGAATTCCCGGCATTCCATTAGCTGTAGGTGGTCCTTCAAAAAAAACAAATTTTTCTGCTTTATCACGACTTGTTTCACTCTTTACTGCTATATTATTTTTTACCCAATATTCTCGAATTCTCTTTTCAAGAGTAGATGTTTTCTCTTTTACATCAACTTTGCTATACATTTATTCTCCTAGTATTTTCAAACATAATTTATTAACTTTATTCGACAGACTGTTCTTCTTCGTCCTCAAATAACTCGCTATATTGTTCTTTAAGCTCAGGAATATCCTTTACATAATTTTTCCATGCTTCCATTACCTTATCTACATCAACACATTTGGGGCATAATACCAATGTGTTTTCTGGTGTAGTTCCAATATAACCTCGGTCATAACAATACCCGCAATTCTTCTTTTTTCTGTTATGAGCCGCAAACTCCTTTGCTTTGTCTAAATGTTTTTCATCAAGCTTAAACATAATCACCTCAAAAATATTTTTTCAAAAATTTTATTATATCTAAATATGTCAATAATATATGAATATGATTGTTATATGAATCAAGCTATATTAACAATTGTACAATTTATTTGACTATTAAGGATGATCGTCACTACAAAAAATCCCTTTGTATGGGGAATGGAATTATCTCTCTAAAATAATTATATTCTCAATATGATATGTATGCGGAAACATATCTACTGGTTGCATCTCTTTTGGCACAAAATCTTTTTCCATGAATAGTTTTACATCTCTAACCTGAGTCATCGGATCACAACTAATGTAGATAATTTTCTTTATATCGGTTGGGATGCTATCGATAATTCTTTGTTCAAGTCCTTTGCGAGGTGGATCAAAAATTATTGTATCAATTTTATTAGCTTTAAGAACTTTTTGCAATTCTGTTTCTACATAACCAGCAACAAATTCACAGTTCTCAATTTTATTAAGTTTCGCATTTTCTTTTGCATTCTGCACAGCTTTTACATTGTTCTCTATTCCAATTACTTTTGCTGCTTTATCTGCCAGATAAATTCCTATTGAACCTACACCGCAATATGCATCAATAACATTCGAATCTTCTGATATATATTGTTTTACAAATTCGTACATTTTCTCAGCTTGTTTTGTATTTACTTGGAAAAATGATTTATAGTTAAGTTTAAATTTCGTATTTCTTATCTGCTCAATAATATAATCACGTCCAAATAATATCTTTTCATCATCACCAAGAATCACATTTGTTTTCTCTGTATTTATATTCTGTATTATTCCAACAATATTTGGATAAGCTTCTAACAAAATTCTTTCAAGTTGTTTTGAGAAAGGTATTTTACGATTTCTGGTTACAAGGATCACAATTATTTCGTTAGTTTTTTCTGCATATCTGATACCAATATGACGGATGTTCCCTGAGTGATTTCGTTCATTATAAACTTGCATCTTAGAAGCTTCTGTGTATGATATGATTTTTCCACAAATATCATCAAAAAGTTGTGGTTGAAGTTTGCAAATATCGTGTGGTATTACATTATGTGATCTACTCTCAAACATACCTGTAATTGGCTTCCCATCTCTTTTTGCAACTGGGAAAAAACTCTTATTCCTATATGGTTCCTTACCCGAATCTATAATTTCATTGATCTTTCCAACTTCAATATTTTGAAAGATTTCTTCAACTATCATTTGCTTATATTTTAATTGATCATCATAGGAAATATTGAGCCAGTCACAGCCTCCACACTTTCCAAAAACTTCACAATCTGCATCAATTCTTTTGGATGATTTGCTAACTATTTTTTCAATTTTTCCAAAACTTACCTGTCTTCTTGTGCTTAATACCTGCACATCAACAACATCACCAGGAACAGCATTGGAAACAAAAACAGCATTTGAATTTTCAAAGCCTAGTCCAAGACCTTTATATACAAGTTTTTCAATTCTAAGTTCTTTTATAATTTTCATTTGATCCTTTTTTTTAATTGATAATATTTTAATTTCCAAACAACAATTATAGCTTCACGAACTATCTTTTTAGACATTTTAGATTGCCCAACTCGCCTATCAGTAAAAACAATTGAAAGCTCTTTAATTCTAAATTTTTTAACCCATGTTCTAAAGTTCATTTCAATTTGGAACGAATAGCCGTCTGAGAGGATATCGTCCAATTCAATGCTTGCAAGTACTTCCTTTCTAAAGCATTTAAATCCGCCTGTTGGATCATTAATTCTCATTCCTGTTATAACTTTAGCATATTGTGCTGCAAAGAAACTAAGTATCAATCTACGCAGAGGCCAATTTACAACATTGATACCCTTTAAATATCTTGAACCAATCACCAAATCAGCATTTTCTATTTCATCCAACATTCTTGGAATATCATCAGGATCGTGTGAGAAATCTGCATCCATCTCGAAGATATAATCATAATCCTTATCAAGTGCAAATTTAAATCCAGCTACATAAGCCGAACCAAGTCCCATTTTTCCTTCACGTTCTAATAAATGAATTCTTTTGTTTTTCTTTTGTTTTTCTTTTACAATGTTGGAAGTCCCGTCAGGTGAATTATCATCAACGATAAGAACATCGATGCTCTTCTTCTGCTTTAGTGCGGCATCTATGATTGCTGAAACATTTTCAGCTTCATTATATGTTGGTATTATAACTAATGTTTTCATTTTTTATCCAAATTATTCTTTAATAATTGTGCATCTTTAACTTTTGATTTTAATTTCGCAGGTCTTCCCATCCAAATTTCACTTGATGGCACATCTTTTGTTACAAGGCTTCCTGCTGCAATCATACTATCTTCATTAATTGTTTTTCCCGGCATGATTGTAGAATTAACACCAATACGACTTCCCTTTTTCATCGTAATACCTTTGAAGTGATTAAAACGTTCTTTATCTCGAGCCATGTAGTTATCATTACTGGTTGCAACTGCAGGAGCAACAAAACAATAATCTTCGATCTTTGAATATGCAGTTATATAACAGTTAGTTTCTAGTTTGCATCTCTCACCAATTGTCACAAAATTTTCTATTGATACATTTCTTCCAATAATATTTAGATTACCAATAGTTACATTTTCTCTTATAGTGGCTAGATCTGCAATAAGACAGTTACTTCCGATTTCACATTGTACGTAAATTACTACATTTGCCCCAATCTGACATTGATCACCAATTTTAGAAGGTTTTAAATTTGGATCAACTTTGAAAATGCTGCGAGGTGAGCTTAGAGGTGTTTTCCCAATTATCGTATTATCATCAATACGAACATTGTTTCCAATCACGCTTCCTTTGTGAATAACCACATTATGCCCAATCATGCAACCTGTTCCAATAACTACATCATCCAATATCACACAATTAAAACCAAGTTTGGTTTCTTCTCCAATTTGTGCTGATCCTGAAATATGTTGGTTCATTTAACCCCTCCGAATTATAATGAAATCACATTTATAAACACTTGATTTGAAGTAAAGATTTTTATGTACTAATTAGAAAAAGCCTGCAGAATTCTACAGGCTCTTAATTAATATATTAATTTGCTATTTTAAACTACACCATGATCAAGCATTGCATTTGCAACTTTCATGAATCCAGCAATATTTGCGCCTTTTACATAATCTACGTAATCACCGCCTTTTCCATAAGTAACACACTGCTCGTGGATGTCTTTCATAATTCTATGAAGTTTTTCATCAACTTCTGTGCGTGTCCAATTAAAACGAAGACTATTTTGTGACATTTCAAGACCACTTGTAGCTACCCCACCAGCATTAGCTGCTTTACCTGGAGCATAAAGAATTTTTGCTTCTTGGAATACTTCTACAGCTTCTGGTGTTGAAGGCATATTAGCACCTTCTGATACACACATGCAGCCATTAGCTATAAGAAGCTTTGCATCATCTTCACCAAGTTCATTCTGTGTAGCACACGGAAGTGCAATATCACATTTAACTTCCCAAGGACGCTTCCCTTCAAAGAATGGAACATCAAATTCATCTGCATAATCTTTTACAACATCACGATTTGAAGCTCTCATTTCAAGTAAGAAGTCTACTTTATCGCCAGTTATTCCATCTTCATCATAAATGTATCCATCAGGGCCGGATAGTGTTACAACTTTTCCACCTAAATCATTTACCTTTTGAATAGCACCCCAAGAAACATTACCGAAACCTGAAACTGTTACGATCTTTCCAGAGAAATTATCACCAATGGTTTTTAACATTTCTTCAGCAAAATAAACATTTCCAAAACCTGTAGCTTCTGGTCTTATAAGGCTTCCGCCCCAGTTAAGTCCCTTACCTGTGAGAACGCCAACAAATTCATTACGAAGTTTCTTGTACATTCCAAAAAGAAATCCGATCTCACGACCGCCAACACCAATATCACCAGCTGGCACATCTGTATTTGCACCTATATGACGGAAAAGTTCAGCCATGAAACTTTGGCAAAATCTCATGATTTCATTATCTGATTTTCCTTTAGGATCAAAATCTGATCCACCTTTACCACCACCCATTGGAAGTGTAGTCAGACTGTTTTTAAAAATTTGTTCGAAACCCAAGAATTTAAGTATACTTAATGTTACACTTGGGTGAAAGCGAAGACCACCTTTGTAAGGTCCAATTGCACTGTTAAATTCAATACGATAACCACGGTTAACCTGTACTCCACCGTTATCATCCGTCCATGGAACTCTGAACATAATTGTTCTTTCAGGTTCTACGATCCTGTCCATTATTTTTGCTTCTTTGAACTTGGGATTTGCCATATAAATATCCCATACCGAATCGACAACTTCCTTTACAGCCTGAAGAAATTCTGGCTGTGCAGGATTTTTTGCAGCAACTTGATCGATGAATTTTTGCTTATCCATCATACCCTCCGTTTTTTTTTATTTTATAACGTCAAAAAGATTTTGTAAATATTCTTGTCAATCTTTGTGATATTTATTTATTTTATGCTGGCAACCATTTATATAGTTTACATTTACACATAAATGTAAACTTTAAATATATTTCTATTTGACTTTAATCGAAATGATTAAGTTACACAAAAAAAACCCCCGAATTCTCGGGGGTTTAATTCAATTTATATGATATTAACTAAACAATACCGTGATCTACCATTGAATCTGCAACTTTTATAAATCCAGCAATATTTGCACCTTTAACATAATTAACAAAATCACCTTCAGTACCATATGTAACACATTGTTCGTGAATGTCTTTCATAATTCTATGAAGTTTTTCATCAACTTCCTCGCGCGTCCAATTAAAACGAAGACTATTCTGAGACATTTCAAGACCTGATGTAGCAACACCACCAGCGTTAGCTGCTTTTCCAGGACCATAAAGAATTTTTGACTTAAGATAAACTTCTATAGCTTCTGGTGTTGAAGGCATATTTGCACCTTCAGAAACACAGATACATCCGTTATCAATAAGTAATTGAGCTTCTTCACCATTAATCTCATTTTGAGTTGCACTAGGAAGAGCTATATCACATTTGATACTCCAAGGTCTTTTACCTTCGAAATATTCTACACCAAACTCTTCAGCATACTCTTTAATTCTACCACGCTTAACATTCTTAAGTTCCATAACATATTCAAGTTTCTCTTGTGTAATACCGTCTGGATCATAAATGAATCCAGCAGAATCTGACATTGTTACAACTTTTCCACCAAATTCTATAACCTTTTCTGTAGCGTATTGAGCAACGTTTCCAGAACCTGAAACGGTTACAATTTTACCTTCAAATGAATCACCCTTTGTTTTGAGCATTTCTTTAGCGAAGTATACTTGACCATAACCTGTAGCTTCAGGTCTAATTAAACTTCCACCCCAGTTACGTCCCTTACCTGTAAGAACACCAACAAATTCATTGCGAAGTTTCTTGTATTGACCGAACATAAAACCGATCTCTCTTCCACCAACACCAATATCACCAGCAGGAACATCAGTATTTGCACCGATATGACGGAAAAGTTCACTCATAAAACTTTGGCAGAAACGCATAACTTCACCATCAGTTTTGCCTTTAGGATCAAAATCTGATCCACCTTTACCACCACCCATTGGTAGAGTAGTAAGACTATTTTTAAACACCTGCTCAAATCCAAGGAATTTTAATATGCTAAGGTTCACACTCGGGTGAAAACGTAATCCACCTTTATATGGTCCAATTGCACTGTTGAACTCAACACGGTAACCACGATTAACTTCAACCTTACCATTATCACGTACCCAAGGTACACGGAATAATATTGCTCTTTCCGGTTCAATAATTCGCTCGAGGATATTTGCCTCAACATAAACTGGATTTGATTCGTATACATCCCAAATAGTTTCTACAACTTCTTCTACTGCTTGCATAAATTCTGGTTGATTTGGGTTTTTTGCTTTAATGTCAGCTAAAAATTCTTGCATTGTCATAATACTGATCTCCTTATTTTTTTATTTTCTGGAACTATATTTTATTGCGTCAACAAACTTTAAAAACAAAACTATATGTCAAGTGTTTATATTGGCACTTAAAATTTACACTATTTGATTGTTTTAGAAATGACCGCAATTCCTTGTTTCCCATCTATTTGTGTTTTCATTGGCTCTTCTAATTCTACGTGAACAGCATACTCCCCAGATTGTTTTACAGGTAATGTTTTTAGCCATTGCCAATCAATAAAATCAGAATCTGATGAATGAGAAACAGTAAAGTAGCCAACATTCATTGCAACCAAGTTATGAAAGAAGTGACTTCCCTGTGAAGCTTCTACTGTAAAATTTTCTTGGCTTGCTTCAACAATTATTTTTGCTTTATTTATTTGTGCCCAACGTACAGGAACACCGAGGAATCTATCACTTGTTCCCCACCTGCCTGGTCCTAATAGAATATATTCTCTATCATTCTCATCTAAATAATTATTAATTTTTTCTATCTCAGAAACAATTTTAAGAGTTTGCGTATTATCAAATTTTTCTGGATCTATAAATACAATATCCTTAATATTTTTTAAAATTCCATTTCCCATTGCTCTTGTTGTAGAAAGTATCATTTCATCGCGCCTAATTTTATCTAATTTAATATTAATGTTTTCTTTGTTAACTGATAGTGGCCTAATCTGCAACATATAAAATGTTGGCTTATCGCAAAGGTTTACAGCAAATTCTATTTCTACTGGAACTCCACTAGCAATTTGCCCAAATTCAAGAATACGTAACAAAATATCAGAAAGTGGAAAGTTCTTATAAAATATGAGATTACGATAAGTTAACATTCTTGGACCACGAATAAATGACCCATCAAGAAACTGGAATCGTTCATAATCCCAAACAGAAGTGATCTCTTTGAATACACCTTCTTTATGTGAAGATCTTATCCTCTTTTTTACAACAAAATTATCTTCACTACTCACACTTTTGTTATTTCCTATAGATAGATCAACTCCATAGAAGTCTCTCTGATTATTCTCAACAATCCCTACAGGTTCCAGTAAATTAACTCTTGGATATTTTGGACAATACCTGAATGCCCGTTCTCCATCTACAACTGCCTTTCCCAAACCAGCTGCTAATGCCACAATTCCATCTTCATGAGACATATCTTTAGGTGGATAGAAGTTATATGATTGTGCTGCTCCTGCAAAGTGAGGATAAAAGAGATCTTCCTTGTCTTTTGAGCCAACTACTTCTTGAATTATTACTGCCATTTTCTCTTCTTCTATCTTAAAATTAATGCTCTCTATATACTTTCTGGCTCCTTCTAAAAATGGTGATGCTAATACAAGTTTTACTGCATTACATAGTTGTTTTAATCTAATATTATCATCAGTATTATTATTTGGAAGCATATAGGTTTGGTATATTCCTGCAAAAGGCTGTGATTGTGAATCTTCTAGTAAACCTGAAGATCTTATTGCCAATGGTGTTTTAATATTTTTAATTAGTACCTTTAGTTTCGAGATCAATTCGGGTGTCAAACTGCCACTCATAAAGAATTCATTTATCTCTTTATCACTACTGTTTAGAATATCATTTGAAACGACTCCGTTCTTACTTATAAAAAGATCAAATTCATTCGTACCTATTATAGCAGTTTTTGGAATTTTCACTTTAACGTTATCATAGTCTTTTCCGATATCAACTGTTGTTAGAAGTGCGTTGAAAAAAGCCAATCCTCTTCCCTTACCACCCAATGAGCCATCTGAGAGTTGGATGATTTTATCTTCTTCAGTAAAGACTGCAGGATTAAAATTGATAACTTTCCCACGATTTTGTGACTGCCTTACGTTCCTAATTGTATTAAGTAAATATTGCCTTATCTCTTCTGTAGAATTAAAGTCTGCCTCTGTAATTTCTTTTAGTTTTTTGGCAATTCCAAGTTCACTATGAGCCATTAACCATGATGAAAATTGGTTTTTGTTAGTATGATACAATATTGATTCTTCAGAAATTCTCTCAAGTGTTTTTTCAAGATGATATAGTGTTCTTGCTCTTGCTAACTCAACACCCTCTGAATCAAGGAAAATAAATTCACCAAAACCCAGATTTGTTTTTAAAAATTCCTTCAGATCTTGATACAGTGTTGGTGAGTATTTATAGATGAACTCCGCATTTAGTTTTTTTACTTCATCTTCTATACTCTCATCAGCAGATTGTAATAACAAAGGCATCGAAGGGTTTTCTTCTCTGATAACCTTTATTAGTTTTATGCCACCATGAGTTGCAAAAGTATCATTAATTTTTAAATTAGCATTTGATATTACACTTATAATATTTTTTTTGTACTTGTTATAGATTGAAATCGCAGCTTCATAATTATGAGCCATTAATATTTTTGGACGTGCTCGCATCTTTAATCTTTTATTAATTATCTCGTTCTCTGAATCTATTAATTCTTCGGTAAGCTGCATATTAACAGAATAAATAAGTGGTAGAAAGGTTGAATAATAATCAATTGAGCTCTCAATAAGAAGAATTATTCTAATATCACCAATTTTTGTGTCGTTTTCAACATTCAAAAGATCTTCGGTTAGTTTGATCATTGCAACAAATAACTTTGAATCTCCATTCCAAATAAAAACTTCATCAAAAGGTGACAATATTTCTGGTTTTTGTTCAACTAGTTCAATGTAAGATTTTTTATTTAGTAAAAGAAGAACAGGAAGATCAGCTCTATATTTTTTAATATAATTGCACAGTCTACCAGGTGTTTCTGCTCCGACTCGCATCATTATAATTACAGCATCAAATTTTTTATTTTCTAAAACAGAACTTATGTCATCTGTGAAAGATATTGTCGTGATACGTGGAGCCATCATTAAATTAAGTTGTTGATACTCACCAAAAACCTGTTCTGAAATCCTACTGTCCTGTTCTAATACATAAGCATCATAAATGCTTGAAATAAGCAAGATCTCCTTAATCTCTTTCTTCATTAATCGGTGAAAGATATCTTCACCGAACTTAAATTTATTGTAATATTTATTTAAATCTTCTAATTTCACAATTGCTCCACATGATGTTAAGTTTTATAGATAAATGAAATTCCATTTCTTCCATCCATTTTTATTACAGTTGGGTCATCTGTTTGGATATGAATAAAATGTTTTGTCTTTTCTTCAAGTGGTTGTTTTTTTAACCATTCCCAATCAATAAAATCAGTTTGGGAATCATACGGAACGGTGAAATACCCAGTATTCATAGAGATAAGATTATGGAAGAAGTGTGTTCCTTGCGAAGCATCTACAATAAAATCTTTCATACCAGTTTCTACTATTATTTTAGCTTTATTTATTTCATGCCATTGCACAGGAATACCTAAGAATCTATCACGTGAGCCCCATCTTCCTGGACCTATTAATATATACTGTCTATTTAGGTCTTTCATTTTTTTGTTAAGGTAATCTATCTCTTCTTTCATCTGAAGCGTTTCTAATCTATCAAAATTATCAGGATCTATAAAGATCACATCATTAATATCGGAAATTACTCCATTACCCATTCCTGCAGATGTATAAAGAAATAGTTTATCCATTTCAAGATTATCAGAATCAATATAGATTTCATCTGTATTTATTGTGAGAGGTCTTATTTGAAGTACATAGAATGTTGGTTTAATGCCCTTTGATAAATCGCTATTCAGATTCACTGCAAATTCTATCTCTATTGGAACACCCATAGCATTTTCACCGATCTCTAAAATATCTTCACAGATTTCTGCAAGTGGGAAGTAATTATTCTTAATAATGTCGGCAAATGTAACAATTTTAGGACCATTCGGTTCAGCACCGTCAACTAATCTATCATTCTCAAAATCCCATGTAGAAATTAGATGATCTAATGCTCTATGCTTTACAACATTTCTTATTTTTAGTTGGGTTACTGCTCCCTTTTCATATTCAGTAACACAAAAATCTTTATTTTGTACATCTAATGCATATAGATCTTTCTGTGATTCACCCAATAATTCATCTTGAGAAAGAAGTTCCATTTTTGGATATTTCGGTGAAAATCTGAATGCTCTGCCACCTTCAACTATTGATTTTCCCAATCCTGCCGCTAAAGAAACTATTCCATCACTATTCTTTAAATAAGAAGTTGGATAAAAATTGTATGATTGTCCAACTCCAGAAAAATGAGGATAATAGAAACCTTCGAATTGGTCCCCAACACATTCTTGAATTATTACAGCCATTTTTTCTTCTTCAAGTTTGTAGTTAATACTTTCCAGATAATTTCTTGCAGTCTTTAAGAAAACTGATGCAAATACAAGCTTGATAGCATTTGTTATTTGTATTAATCGAATCTCATCTTCTATATTATTATTTGGAAGCATAAATGTATCATAAATTCCTGCAAATGGTTGAGATTGAGAATCTTCTAACAGCCCTGAAGAGCGGACAGCAATTGGATAATCTACCTCTTCTACAAATTCAGTTAAGATAATATTTAACTCTTCAGATATTTTACAATTTACAAAAACTTCTTTGATCTCAATATCACTTTTCTCTACAAGCCAAGAACCAATATTGTTATTATCTAAAAACTTATCATATTCACTTGTTCCTATTACAAATGTTTTAGGAATCTTTATACTTACATCGTTATATTTAGTTTCGATATCCATAGAAACAAATAGCGAATTTAAAAAAGCTAATCCTCTTGCTTTACCACCAAAAGAACCATCCGCAAGCCTAATTATACCCTCTTCTATATTCAATGCATTTCTATCATATTTAAGGATTTTCCCACGTGTTCTTACATGCTTTACCTCTTTAAATATATCTATAAGTGTCTTTCTGAAATCATTAATATCATCAAAATCATCAACGTTAATAGCTTTTAATCGTTTAGAAAACAGAAACTCGCTATGCGCTGTTAACCAGGCAGAAAAATGATTGTGAATACTGTGAAATATTAATGATTCCTTTGAGATAGTTTTTAATTTCTTCCCGAAAATCTCTAATGAACCAGCACGATCAAGTTCATTCCCATCTTGATCTCTGAATATAAAATCTCCAAATCCTAAATTTCCTAAGATAAATTTCTGCAAATCATGTAAAAGAGTTTTAGAGTTTTTGTTTAGGAAGCTAACACCTATTTTCAGAGCATCTTTTTCATTCTCTAATTCTGATGATTGCAGTAATATTGGGCATTCCACGTTATGCATTTGCATATGTCTTATTAGTTTGATGCCAGCTTTTGGGTGGATCTTCCCTTTATAATTATATCGGATATCAGAAATTATTGCAATCACGTTTTCTTTATATTGTTCATAAGTATTTATTGCTTCTTCAAATGTGTGACAAAGTAATACTTTGGGGCGTCCTCGCATTCGATAACGCTTATTAATGTCATTAAGCTCCTCGCTTATAAGCCTTTGCGTTTGCTTTAGGATCTCAGAATATAGTAATGGGTGAAACATTGAATAATAATGAATTGAATCTTCTACCAATAAAACAACTCTTACATGTCCAATTTCAGTATCATTTTTCACATTCCATCTATCTTCCACATATTTTATCATTGTAAGGAATATTTTACTATCTCCATTCCAACTGAAAACGTTATCAATATACTTCATTTCATCGCTTTCTTTATCTATAAGTCCAACATCGTTAGAAACATTAAGCAGAAGCAGAATTGGAAGATCAGGATATTCCTTTTTGATCTTCTTACTAAGTTTAAAAGGGCTTATCTCACCTATTCGCATCATTGTAATTACTAGATCAAACTTTTTTGTTTTAAGAAGCTCAAGAGCTTGAACACCAGTGGGAACACTTGTAATTCTGGGTGCAGTACTTAAATTAAGCTGCATATATTCACCATGGATTTGTTCTGAAAGTCTTCCATCCTGTTCAAATATATATGCATCATAAAAAGTGGATACAAGCAAGATTTCATTAACTCTTTTTTTCATTAATTCATGAAAGTTATCTTCTCCAAATTTGAATTTATTATAATAATAATTTAGTTCTTTCAAATCCATAACAACCTCATATTTTTTTGTTAAAAGGTTTTTTGGGTTAAGTTAAGTCAAGTCATTAATGGAATAAATTATTACCTTAGCTATGTTCTGTAAACCTACATTACCTTTTTCTTGACACCATTTATCTTTTTTTAGTTTAAATGATTTGTTCAATAAATATTTGAGGTTTATATGAAAAAAATATTTGCTATTCTCATCGTATTATATTCATTTAATGTAGTAGCAACTGAAATTGATTGGAATACAACACAGATTACTTCTCAAAGTTATTTCTCATTTTTAGAAGAAACATTTGAAGCAGATGCTTATTTAAATCCAATAGTAAAACCAGCAAATTATACGCGATCTGAGTTAGCTACATCTTCATTATCTAGTTTTAAAAATGCTGTAATAAATTTTTTCTCTAATGAGAAGATCCCGTCACACTTCCTTCATATTTATACACCTGACAAATTCTCTAAGAAACCAGACAACAGTATTCATAATTATAACTTACCTTTTAATTCTTATTTGTATTTTAAATTGTTTACAGGTGCAGAATATTTTTCTAATTCTACCCAGAATACGAATTACACATACGTATATTATGGAACAAAATTATTTGCGAATATAAATAATACTCTTTATATTGATAGTTACTGGTGGACAGGGCATTTTGATGGTGATGAAGAGTTTTTTAGAACATCTCCAATTATGGATAGCTGGTCTCAACACCCAAATGAAGATGAACAAATATCGGTTGATAATGCAAGTGGGAAAATAGTTTATAAAAAGAAATACGTTTACTTTAGTATTGGAAGAGGAAAACACATTATTGGGAATAACATTGGCGGAAGCATCATTTTAAATAATGCTTGTAACGATTATGGATATTTTAGCGGTAAACTAGATTTTAAGAAATTCTCAATTTCTATGATGCACGGAACACTGGTTCCTGACAGTACAAATGTAGATCATCTTGGCGAACCCATCTACAAAGATTATAATGATAAATATTTAGTTGTAAAAAAGTTGGATTGGAAACCAAACACACATTTGCATTTTTTTGCTGGAGAAGAGGTTGTATACGGTGGAAGAAGTATAGATCCGAGTTATCTGCTTCCGCAAACTTTTTTGCGTGCCACAGAGCATAATTTGCAAGATAGAGACAATGTATTGGTATTTGGGGGAGTAAACTTTATACC
>JABIME010000315.1 GCA_018654125.1 Candidatus Cloacimonadota bacterium | reverse complement strand
GTTTATGGTCCACATCATTTTATAGTGGATGATTATAATGGAACTGATCCTGCAGCTTGGTGGGAAGTTTGTACTATTACTGTTTCGAATAACAGATGCATAATAACAAATGATGAACCAACACAAATCGTTAAAGACAAGATCGAATTTGATAAAGTGAATCTTCCAAGAAAATAGATTCTAAATACTTTTTATCATTGCTGGCAGGTGAATAACCTGCCAGTTTTTTTTATTTGTTATTCAACTAAATGAATTGACATTTAAAATCCAAATCTCTTTATTTGGAATGAGATTTAAAACTCATCGGAGATAAATATGGGAACGCAACAACTATTGCTTATTGTTCTTAGTTTGATCATTGTTTCAGTTACAATTGTAGGCGCAATAGGTTTATTCAAATTACGCGCACAACAATCAAATAGATCAGCAATAATTCAGGATATGTATAATATTGCTGTTTTAGCTATCTCATATAATAAAACTACAGCCAATATGGGTGGTGGAGCCGGTAGTTGGGATCCAGATGGTTTTTATGTTTGGTGCGGTTATCCAATATCAAATAATGGGAGATTTTTAGAAACTGATAATGGTAGAATTCGAGTTCAGGTTATCAGCAGAGATAGGTTAAGAGTAAAGGGTTGGGGAACAGAGCTTGGATATAATGAAAATCAGGCAATTCGTGCTCGACTCATATTATCAAGTACATCAGGGCAAATGAATTTTAGAATACTTAATTAAGTTATTATATTTAAATAAAATCCTTACAATTCATTTCTTAAAGCATCTCAAAATCTTAACTTTTGCAAGGCTAGATCTATTTTTTTTACTTTCATAATTCATATTTTTTGCTGTTGCCCACATAATAAATAACTTTACAGTTATTATAAAATTATTCAATTCAGTTATTAAGAAAGAGGATATCAAAATTTAATCAGTTTTTTGCAGGAGTAGAGAATGAAGGACTCTTTAAAAACAAACAAGCAGCTCTTAGAAACAATTGATGCATTAAAGGCCAATATTACTAGACTGGAGAAAACTGAAACCAAGAATAAACGAGTTGAAGAGAAACTAAAAGAGAGCGAAGAGAAATATCGAGCTATATTCGAATCTTTACAGGATGTATATTACCGTACAGATATGAGAGGACGATTAACCATAATAAGTCCCTCCGTTCTTGTTAAAGCAGGGTATAATACGAAAGAACTAATAGGCCATCATGTATCAGATTTTTATCACAATCCATCAGACCGTAAAATCTTTGAAACCAAGTTGAAGGAATCTGGAACCATAGATGATTATGAATTACAACTCGAAGCAAAAGATGGAAAAGTGATAGAAGTTTCTATAAGTTCCAAAATAATTTACGGAAAGAATGGTAGACCATCAGGTATAGATGGAATAATGAGGGATGTCACCGAACGCAAGCAGGCAAAGGAAGCACTACAAAGTTCTGAAGAAAGATTAAAGCTCTTATTTGATGCTGCTCCGGATGCATATTATTTGAATGACCTTAAAGGAAATTTCGTTGATGCAAATAAGGCTGCGGAAGATATGTTAGGTTATACAAAAAATGAAATTGCAGGACAAAACCTTTTGAAACTCAAAATTATCTCCCCCAAACAAATAGTTAAAGCAACTAGACTTCTGGCAATAAATGCTCTAGGTAAAGGTACGGGGCCAGATGAGTTTATATTGAATAAAAAAGATGGAACAACTGTTGACACTGAAATAAGAACTTTTCCTGTAAAAATCGATGATAAAACAGTAGTACTTGGAATTGCCAGAGACATAACTGAACGTAAAAGAGCGGAAGAAGCTCTATCAATAAGTGAAAACAATTTAAGGGCACTTTTTAGATCGATGAAAGATATTGTGCTTGAAATTGACTATGATGGAAGATATGTTAATATTGCTCCAACATCACCCAACCTTTTGTATAAACCCTCAAAAGAAATGATTGGAAAGACACTACATGAAATTTTCCCAAAATCCGAAGCAGATAATTTTCTTAAGTTTATTCGTAAATCATTGGAAATTAATGAATCTATTACTATGGAATATCCTCTAACAATAAAAGGTAAAACAGTCTGGTTTGAAGGAAGGGCATCTCATAAAACAAAAAATACCGTTCTTTATATTGCTCATGACATCACAGAACGTAAAAAAAATGAAGCTGCACTTAAAGAAAGTGAAGAAAAATATCGTAATCTTGTTGAAAGAGCCAATGATGGTATTTGCATCATTATGGATGGTATTGTCACATTTACTAATCCACGTTTATTAGAGCTTTGGGGTGGAACAAATGAAGAAATTATCGGCTCTCCGTTTACGAATTTCATTCATCCGGACGAGCTGAACAAGTTAGTCGAATATTATAAGAAACGTTTAAAGGGCGAGAAGACACCCTCAATCTATGAAAGTGTTCTTCTTCATAAGAGTGGGAGCAAAGTTTATGTTGAGTTAAGTGCAGGAATAATTACTTTTAAGGGCAAACCTGCTGATCTTATTATCATTCGAGATATCACCGAACGTAAGCAAACGGAGGAGGCACTTAAGGATAGTGAGCAGTTAAACAAAGCTGTGATCGATCATTCTCCTATCGGTATTTCTGTAAGAGATAAAAAAGGATCACTTCTATTATCAAATAATGCTTGGCAAAATCTCTGGGGATTTTCTGAAAAAGAAATCAATAGATATAAAGAATCCAGGGAAAAACTGGTTTTTAACGAAAAAGATTCTTACCTTGGTGAACATTTGAATAAGATAAAAGAAATATATGAGACTGGTGGTGAGTATTATATTCGAGAGATAAAACTTTCTCATTCTAAGAAAAATAAAGCTGAATGGATATCACAGTACTTTTACTCTATTATGGATGAGAAAGGAGCTGTTCAAAGAGTTGTTGTTCTAACAGTAGATATCACTAAACGCAAAAAAGCAGAAGATACATTGTCAGTTCAAAGACAACGACTTAGTGATATTCTTGAAGGAACAAATGCCGGAACCTGGGATTGGCATGTTCAAACAGGTGAAGTAATATTTAATGAACGTTGGGCAGAAATAATTGGCTATACACTTAAAGATCTGAAACCTATCAACATAAATACATGGATGGATAATGTGCATCCTGATGACCTGCCAAACGCCAGCTTGTTACTTGATAGACATTTTAATAGAGAATCGGATTATTATGATGTAGAATTCAGACAGCCACATAAAGATGGTAGATGGATATGGGTTAATGCGCGCGGAAAAGTAATTGAATGGGCTGATAACGGAAAACCATTACGGATGAGCGGAACACATCTAGATATTACAGAGCGGAAAGAAGCAGAAGAACAAATTGCCAGAGACCTGAAAATAAAAAATTCTCTTCTACAAGAAATATATCATCGTACAAAGAATAACATGTCCGTAATTTCCTCAATGCTTACTATGCAATCTCGCAATACTGAAAATGAATTTGTAAAAACTACATTCAAAGAAATGATTAATAAAATAAAAGCGATGTCTCTGGTGCATCAAAAGCTATATCAGGTTAAAGATCTATCCAGGATTAATCTAAAAGAATATATTGAAGATCTGATTCATCAACTTAGACTAAGCTATTCGTTTGGAGCTACCTTGGTTTCACTGAAATTTGAAATGGATGAAGTATTCACTCTCATCGATACTGCAGTACCCTTAGGATTGGTTTTGAATGAATTGATCTCAAACATTTTTAAACATGCTTTCCCAACTGAAATAAAAGGTGAAATCAGAATTCACTTGTTCAAAGAAGCAAACGATGTAATCAATCTTCACCTATCTGATAATGGAGTTGGCATTCCACTTAATATGGACTTAAGAAAAGAAGGTTCTATGGGGTTGGGAACAATGTTTTCATTGATCGAATATCAATTAAAGGGTGAAGTAACTTACTCTGTTGAAAATGGTTTAAAATGGTGTATAAAATTTAAAAACGATTTAAATAGAGTAAGAGTATGATGAAGTAAGAGATCAAACTTGATAACTTGACATACAAATTCAAAAAAAAACTTTACAAAAATTCATTAATAAATTTATATAGACCGACGGTCGGTCAGTAAGAATAAAAGGATGTTAATAAATGGCTCGAATTGTGAAGAAAGCAGAGGAAAGACGCAGCGAGATCCTGCAGAAAGCTCAAGAACTATTCTATACTCATGGTTATGCTAAAACATCTGTAAGTATGGTCATTGATGCATTAGGTATTTCAAAAGGTGCATTCTATCATTATTTTAAATCAAAAGAAGAGCTTCTAGACTCATTAGCTGCTGTCCTTTCTCAAAATATTAAAAGTAGAATAGAAGCTGGCGTGAATGATCAAAATCTGAATGCTATTGAAAAATTGAATAAAATGTATTATGAATCCGGTACTTACAAAGTTGAGAATATTGACTTCATCATGACTATCACTGAAGCACTTTATAGTGATGATAATCTGTTACTACGATTCAAATTTCAAAACAAGTCACTAGAACATTTTGTACCACTTTTAGCAAAGATTTTCCAACAAGGAAAAGAAGAAGCTTTGTTTAATATCGAAAAACCAGAAGTTATGGCTAGAATAGTTCTGCTCTTTGGTATGAGCATTGCAGAGCATAACGCTAAACTAATATTGCAACTAACAAATCATCCAGACAAACTTGATGAGATAATTAACAATTTATCGATCTATCAAAGATCAGTAGAGAGAATGCTTAATGCACCTGAAAATTCAGTAATCGCTTTTGACAAAAAATTCTTTGAAGCTTTCAAAGAAAAATTGGTGAGTTC
>JABIME010000314.1 GCA_018654125.1 Candidatus Cloacimonadota bacterium | reverse complement strand
TGTTATCAGCAAGCTTATGTTTTGCTACAGATATGATAATTCAAAAAACAGATGGCACAACCGAGACAATACCCTTAGAGCAGATAGAGAATATTACTTTTAGTACCTCGGCAACAGAACCACCCAGAAACGTTTTATTTATAGGTAACAGCTACACTTATGGTAATGGTGGCATGGATGTACGCTTGCAGGAAATGGTAGATGAAGTGCATCCTGAATTGAATTTTAATGCAGAAGCGGTAACAAGTGGCGGAGCTACACTAGAATCTCATTACAATAATGCCAGTACAATAACGACTATAGAAACTGGTGGTTGGGATTATGTGATCTTGCAGGAACAAAGTACCAGACCTATAGATAACCCGGAACTTATGTACCAGTACGCTACTTTACTAGATGGAGTTATTACCGGAGCGGGTGCTGAAACTGCATTTTTTATGACTTGGGCACGCGCTTTTGATCCGAGTATGATAGAAGGATTGGCCGCAGCTTATGATACTATTGGAGAACAACTAGATGCCATGGTTTGTCCGGTGGGAAGAGCCTGGCAAAATTCACTCTTGCAGGATCCTGAGCTTATTCTGCATCTCTCTGATGATAGCCACCCAAATGTGTGGGGAACGTATCTAAGTATCTGTGTGTTTTATGCCTGCCTGTTTGGTGAGAGCCCCGAAGGTATAAACTATGTTAACGATCCTCAAATTACTGTGGAACAAAGAGACTTTTTACAAACTATCGCCTGGGAAACTGTACTACAATATAATCCCTGGAACTAATAAATTTTTAAGTGAAAAGTGAGAAGTGAGAGGGGAGAAGTAATTCTTTTTTAAATAGCTGAAAAAATATCTTATCATCCAAGATTCTCGTTCTCAGCGCTTCTACACAAACCTAAACCCTGTATTTATTACACACTATCAAATAGTTATGTGTCGGCTTTTCTCTTTTTGGAAAAACGATTACGCTCTTTTATTCTGCTTGACAGTTAAGACTTAATTATTCAATTCATGATGCATTATTATTTTGAACAAAAGAAAGGAAAACTATGAAAGATCTCATGTTGAAAATAAGGAAATTTATACAGGAACGCGACTGGGAACAATTCCACAGCCCCAAGAATTTAGCCATGGCACTCAGCATTGAAGCAGCCGAAATTATGGAGCACTTCCAGTGGAAGACAGCAGAAGAAAGTAGGCAGCTGGACGAAGAAACCTTTAACGAAGTAAAAGACGAAATTGGTGATACCTTTGTTTACTTGTTACGCTTATGTGATGAAATGGGAATTGATCCGATAGAAGCTGCCAACGATAAAATGAAGAAAAATGCTATAAAATACCCCGTGGAAAAAGCCAGGGGAAACTCGAAGAAATATACGAAACTTTAGGAGAGTACAGTCATGTATATAATGCCTTATAATAAAATATTGTATGAGGCAATGCTCTTAAATGGTTTTCAAAAGAAAAACAAATTCAACTGGAATCAATTCCGGTGAAGTAGCTGGCTAAACAAAATCCTAAAGGTGGTGTGAGAGGAGTAATTCCATCAAAACAGACCTATTGAAGATGAATTGAGGAGTGAGATATGAACAATCCATTTAACATTACAGATGAACAACTACATGTTCTAATGAGAAATTATTTAATTTGGTATGAAAATTATACAAGAGAAGAGGACTATATTGACTACTTACATCGAATTGAAACTTATATTAACGATTTCTTAATAAATAAAGATTTTTTAATAAATGCCACAGAGGATGATTTTTTTGCTAAAGTATTTGCTTATCCCAGAATGTTAGAAGGTCCTGTACAAATGCGTTTAGGTGAGGCAAGAATGAGAAACAATTTAAATCTCATTAAAAGAAATCTTAAATATATCGTTGATTCAGAAGATGATCCAATCGAGAAGTGTCATAAAGTGCTAAATGGTTCCTACAAAATAGATGTATTTGCTAAATCTTTCTGGTCTCCAATTTTGGGTGCAAAATATCCTGCAACTCTACCATATTGGAATAATAAGACTGAAAGATTTCTAAGAAAATTAGGCATTAACATAACTACTAAAAAAAAGAGTTTTAAGGAAAAGTATAGAAGCTTATCTGGAGCATTTAAATATTTAAATACTTTAAACACTGAAATGGATTTTCATCATATAAATCATCTAACACATTATGGAACTGCTGTCGAGGAAGGTATAAAATTAATTGATAATTTTTTCACAAACTTTTACCCAACTCTAATAAAATTTATAAATCAATCGCAAACAACAGATTTACATACTTCAGATTATACAAAGATCTTTTACGATACAAATGTTAAAGTAAGTTTTGGCGCAGGTAATTCAGCTAAAATACCATGGATAGCTTTCTTATTAGAAGATCAAAAAGTCTCTGATGGAATTTACCCTGTATATTTGTATTATAAAGAACATGGTATATTAATTTTAGCTTATGGTATTAGTGAAACCAATAAACCATCTGATAAATGGGGAAATAGCACTACTGGAAAAACAATAACCCAATATTTTCAAGAAAACAATTTGATGCCACCTCAACGTTATGGAACATCTTACTTGTTTAAGGCTTACAATATAAGCGAACTTGATGAAAATTATAAGCAAAATATTGATAGTGATTTAATAGCCATAATTAATGAATACAAACAAAATTTTGTGAGAAATGGTAAACCTAATTCAATAGATTCAATAAATAAAGAAGAGGTTTATGAATTTGACACATCAATAACTGATAAATTCTACCAAGATGTCAGTAATATTGGTTTTCATTTTGATAAAAGTCTTATCTATCGATTTCTTGCATCATTATCTTCTAAACCATTTGTTATTTTAACTGGTTTATCAGGTTCAGGTAAAACAAAATTGGCACAAGCTTTTGTAACCTGGATTTGCGAAAGTAAAGAAAATATTAACAAGGAAGAATTTTCATTTTCTCTTCCTGTTAATAAAAGTGCAATAGAACATAGAGGTTGGACACTGCCTAATGAGGCTAGAACCAAATATATAAAATGGATCGATAAGGATATTCAAATCAGGATTGATAATCAAATCATTGATGCACAACTCTATAATCCATTACAGCTGTTTTATGAAAAGAAATATAATCTAAACACTAATTATGAAATTGGAGATAAAGTTAATGTTTCATTTATTAACCCAATAGGGAGTAACATTTTAAGTCAATATCTGCTTATCCCTGTTGGAGCTGATTGGACAAACCGTGAACCTTTACTTGGTTACCCAAATGCACTTGAAACAGGCAAATATGTTACACCGGAGAATGGTGTGCTTGAACTTATTCTAAACGCAAAGGGTAATCCTACAAAACCATATTTTCTAATTCTCGATGAAATGAATTTGAGTCATGTAGAGCGTTATTTTGCAGACTTCTTAAGTGCAATGGAGTCAGGTGAAGAAATTCCACTGCACCAAAGTTTGAGTGATTGGAAGGATGATATCCCTGACAAAGTAAAATTACCTAAAAATCTATTTGTAATTGGTACAGTAAATATTGATGAAACAACCTATATGTTCAGCCCGAAAGTTCTGGATAGAGCAAATGTAATCGAATTTAGAGTTACTGACAGTGAATTGGAAAATTTCCTGGAGAATCCTGCTAAACCAGATTTGGATTTGATAAATGGAAAAGGTGTTGGAATGGCTTCAGATTTTGTGAAATTAGCAAAAGAAAAGCCTGATAATTTTAAAGAATCTGAAACACTTAACAAAACTCTATTAGAATTCTTTGATGAACTTAAGAAGATGGGAGCTGAATTCGGCTATAGAACAGCATCCGAGATTTATAGCTTTTGTTCAAAACTGAATACATTAACCAAAGGTGAAAAAGCAACTTTTGCAATTGAAGATATGATAGATGCGGCAGTACTGCAGAAGCTTTTACCCAAACTACATGGTTCCCGTAAAAAAATGGAACCGGTTTTAAATTCATTAGCAATTCTATGCTTAAACGATGAACATAAAGAAGAGTTGCTTAAATTGAAGAAGGGAAAGAACCCAAATATAGGAGCTGATTTAAATAAAATTATCTTTGATGAAAATATGGATATTGATAATGACAAAATTCGTTTCAAACTATCAATGGAAAAGATATTGCGAATGAAGAAAAGGGTTATTCAAGACGGTTTTACTAGTTTCGCTGAAGCATAAACAATGTACTATTCAAAATACAATATTGAGATAGAGAATAATCTCAATCAAGAAATTACTTTAGTTTTATTTGCTGAATCTAAAAATGATAAACAAATCTGGATAGAAGATGCCGAAACTGCTTCAGAAAACGGTGAAGCGATAGTACAGCTAATGGAAGGATGTACATATGAATACAAACTTAGTGAGAACTATCAACTTGGTAACAAAAGTAAGATTGTTTCAAAATCAAAAGCAAACAAATCATGCGGCAGAATAAATACCGGTATTTTTGTAGGCACATTAACCTTAGACATTATTGATTTTAAATCGGGAATAATCTCGAAAGTAGATCTGGAAGTAAGATCAGTAAAAACCAGTTATCGTGAAGATTATAGATTCATGCTGGAATTTATTGCAGAAAAATGCACTGATCTGCTGATGCTTCATACTTCACCAGTTACACAGAGTTTTACACCAGATCATGAGCTGAACCCGGAAACATTGTATCAAAGATTCGCCTTTATAAAATCCATATTAGATTCTGATGAATTCAAGCAATCAGTAAATAGAATAATCTCTGATCCGGTTACTTCCTGGTCAAACATCGAAGAGAATATTGATATCAGAAGAATGAGCAGATTAAATTCTTCTCATCTTAAACAGATAGTTTCACGAAAAAACAGAATTATTCTACCTGACTCCCATTCTTTGAGACAAAATAATATATTAAAAGACATCCCCGCTAAAATAACTGTTGTACAAAAAACAGAAACGGTTGATACGGCAGAAAACCGTTTTATAAAACATGCCATGCAGGTTTTTACATCATTTTGTTCTGATGTACGGAGTATCCTGGAACATAATAAAGGTTCAGCTTCCAGAGCTTTTAAAGAAGCATCTAAATTGGAAACTCAACTTGAAGAAATCCTTGATCATAATCTTTTCCGACAGATTTCACGACCGAGAACATTGCCATTAAATAGTCCAGTCCTTCAAAGGAAGGAAGGCTATCGGGAGATTTTGAGAGTCTGGCTTTTATTCGATCTTGCTGCTAAATTAATTTGGAAAGGCGGGGAAGATGTTTATAAAGCAGGAAAACGTGATATTGCAATACTTTATGAATACTGGTTGTTCTTCAAACTCATAGATTTATTAAAAGAAATTTTTGAAATCAGTTCAAGTTCTATGAAAAATCTGATAGTTTCATCTGATGATGGCTTGGGTTTGAAGCTAAAATCAGGGAAAAAATTAGTACTGGAAGGTGTATTCAAAAATTCAGTCAGAAATCTAGAAATTGAATTCTGCTATAATAGAACGTTCAGCGGTAATAAGAAATATCCGAAAGGTGGTAGCTGGACGAAAAGTATGAGACCTGATTACACGCTGTCTTTCTGGCCGGAAGGAATAAAAAGAGAAGATGCAGAAAAACAGGAAATGATAGTTCATATCCATTTTGATGCAAAATACAAAATAGATTATTTTGAAGATATTGTCGGGGAAGATATCCCTGATGATCCTGAGATGAGTGGGAAAATTCTGAATGCTGAAAAATTAGAGCAAAGAGAGGGAACATATAAAAGAGCTGATCTTCTTAAAATGCATGCCTACAAAGATGCAATCCGCAGAACCGGTGGAGCTTATGTTCTTTATCCCGGTACGGAGCAAGAACAACCTATGAAAGGTTTTCATGAGATAATTCCGGGACTCGGTGCCTTTACTGTGAGACCTTCAAAAGATAATGACGGAACGCAGTTTTTGAGAGATTTCATTTCAAAGGTTGTTTTAAATCTGAGAAATCGAATTTCACAAAGAGAGAGACTTTCATACAAAAAATACAACATTCATAAAGAACTAGATAAAAAATATCTCTCTGATTCCATCATTGACTATGAGGATAACAGAAGAGTTTCTCCACCTTCAGAAAGATTTGTTATAATTGGTTTCAAAAATGAAAAACACGACAAATTAATTCAGAATGGATATTACAATTTTAGAATGGGAAGCGACAGAGGCTCAATTCCAATTAGTCCTAAGACTGCTGATGCAGATTACATACTACTGCACCAGCATGGTGATCTTGTTACAAATGAGATATATAAAATTACAAGGAATGAACCGCGTATCTTTTCAAAATCTGATATAGAAAAAAAAGGATATATAAATCCATCACATGAGTTTTATTTAGTATACGATATTGAAAAAATGCCAAGTAATGAGTTTAATGCAAAAGAATGGGATGTAAGAAAGCTACATGGTTTTAAAGCAGCTCGAGGTTCAGCGCTTCCATTTGCTGTTTCTTTAGCAGAGTTAATGGATGTATGAATAAATAGAAATAAATAAATTTATTACTAATAATCATGAGTGTGTAAATGCATATAAATATATTGTAGATGATAATTAGAAATTTTATTGTATCGGTGCTAATAATCTCGCAACTTTAACAGCTAGTTTATACCATAATGGTTTTTTTGTGTAGTCTTCTTCGGTTATTTGAAAGCTGTTGGCAAAATCTTCTATCATCATATCTTCCATTTTTTTAGCAAATTTTGTGCTACTAAATAAAATGTTTATCTCAAAGTTTATACGAATAGAGCGGTTATCTAGGTTGGCAGTACCAATCATAGCTTTATCATCATCTATAAGCATTGTTTTTTGATGTAAAAAACCTTTTTTGTATCTATATACTTTAATGCCAACTTTGGTAATATCCTGTAAGTAAGATAGTGCAGAGAGGTTTGTAATTAGCAGGTCAGATTTTTCTGGTATCATAAGTCTTACATCAACACCCCGTAATCCTGCTAATTGCAAAGCACACAAAACCTGCTGATCCGGCACAAAATATGGGCTAATTATCCATAACCTTTTTTTAGCTGAGTTTATAGCATGCACAAAGAAGATCCCGCAGGTTTCCAGTTCATCTGCCGGTCCGCTTGGTAATACCAAAACGTTATTTTTCCAATCCTTTTTGTAGGTTGGTTCCCAATTAAGTTCGGGAACTTGGTTAGTTGCCCAATACCAATCGGAGATGAACGGCAGTTGAACACTCTGCACGGAAGGTCCTTCTATTTTTACATGTGTATCTCGCCAGAAACCATATTTAGGATGAATTCCCATATATTTATCTGTAACATTCAGCCCACCAACATAAGCAGTTAAGCCATCTACAACTACAATTTTACGATGATTACGGAAGTTAAGACGAAGCCGGTAAGCCCAGCCTTTCCTGCTTTTAAAGTTATGAACTGCAATGCCGTTGTTGCGCATTGTTTCCATATAAGAGCTGGGCACAGGTGTACAACCGATGTCATCATACAACAGATAAATTCGTACTCCCTCTTTAGCCTTCTTTATAAGTTTTGTTTGCAAGGTCGTTCCCAGTTTATCATCGTTTATCTTATAAAATTGGACTAGAATATAGTTTTGTGCTTCATCGATTCCCTTAAAAATTGCTTCAAATGTAGCATCGCCGTTTATTAGCACTTCTGCTTTGTTGTAACAAGTAAAAGGCATTCTTGCTAACGCTTCTATTACAGTAAAATCGGGGTTTTCATCTTCTGAGATGAGATCGTTGTTTTTAAATTTTACTTTAAGGTCTCTGGCTATGTTATTTATTTTAAGATCACCAGACCTACGTGCATTAATATAGCCGTGGAACTTTCTGTCACCGAACATCCAGTAAAGTGGAACTGCCAGGTATGGGAAACTAATAAGGAAGATAGCCCAACCTACTGAGCCTTGAGAAGTTCTGCCTTTCCAGATAGCATCTAACGCTGCTAATATTCCCAAAATGTAAAATGCTACTACAACTATCCACCAGACTATTTTAAAACCGATCATCTACCATCTTCCCTTACTATTCTTCTCTGTTTTTTTTATCTTCAAGATACAATACTATCTTATCGTAAAGCATAGATAACGTAACAGAGTAAGGTACATTTTTCTTAGAAAGCTCAGCAACCGAAAATGCTTCACCATATCTGTTGTGATCTATATATATTTGTATTAGTTCAATATAAACAATAGGGTCGAATGGATTCTTCTTGATGCCGTTCATTAGCAGAGTTATTGCTTTGTCTGTTTTACCTATCTTATCGCAAGTAAGTGCAAAATTCTTATAAAAATTAGCAGAATTTATCTTTAGCTTTTCTGCTGTATCAAATTCAATATAGGCTTTTAATGTATTATGCAAATTAAAATATGCCAATCCCTTTAGGTAGCTAATATTTCCTCGTTTTCCAAATTTCTGCTCAGCTTTTTCTAAAGTGTTTATAGATTCATCATGCTTACCATCTAAAAAGAACAATTCAGCCAGAAAAATGTAGGGAAGCAGTGATGAGATCTTGTAATTAAAAATAGGTTTCAAGATTTCAATGCTCTTATCGTTCCTACCAATTTTAGAATATGCAAAGGCTTTATTATAAAGCAATTCGGGGAAGTTTGCATTTAGCATATTGTAATAATCTATAGCTAATTTGTATTCGCTTATCGCCATAAAAGCATTAGCCAACTGAAAGGTAGCAGTTTCGTTTTTTGGTTCTACTTTTAACACTTTATGATACACACCAACTGCCTTTCTATAAAGTTTTTTACTAAAGTAGATCTCTGCCATGAATAGAAGTAACTCTGTGCTACGTGGGAACTCCTTCAATCCTTTTTGTAGAATTCTTTTCGATTCCAGCCAATTTTTGCTTAACTGCATCTTAGCCTGCCAGAGAATATTATTCAGCTTTTTCTGATCCACTTTCATTCTCCGGTATATGTTGAGTATGGTATAATTCTTCTACAAGCGATAGGATTGTTTCAACATCAAATAATTTGTTTATTCTGTTTCTAATTTGTGCTCCACCTCTTAGGCCTTTGGTGTAATGAGAAAAATGAGTTCGCATCTCATAAACTGCTTGTTTTTCTCCTTTATGGAAGATCAT
>JABIME010000313.1 GCA_018654125.1 Candidatus Cloacimonadota bacterium | reverse complement strand
GGAAAGAAAAAATATATACAAATTCTTTTTGGAATAATCATTTTATTAATGTCTGTTCTGTTTCTGGTAGCAATTGCAACTCCAATTATGGAAATTGTGTTAGATTATCAGTTACTACAAAAGGCAAACTTAAATATATTTAAATTCATAAAATTAGATTTTCCAGCTGTTACAAACCCAATTGGACCATTTGGAGCATTCTTTGCTTTTTGGTTTGTAACTATTTTTGGTAAATTTTTTAGTATCTCATTACTTATTGGAAGTTTATTTTTGGGATTTTTCATGATATTCCTTAAAAAAGAAAAACATCCTTATACTCGCATTATCAGCTTCTTAATCTTTGCCTTTTTTGCAAATATTGGCTCGTTTGCTGTAAATCCGAATAACTTAGATGCAGCGGGAATTATCCCATGGAAATTCTACATCTTTTTGGTAAATATATTTGAGCGAACAGGAACAGGAATAATCTCACTAGCTGTTGTGTTGATTACTTTAATCTTTATTTTTGATCTTGAAAATATTCAAAGGTTCTTTGTATTTATAGCTATAAAATTAGTGAATGGAATAAAGGCACTCTTTATAATTTCTAAAAAACCAAAAAAAATGAAGATACCAAAGCCAAAGAAAGCTAAGCAAGCCAAAAAGAAAAAAAAGCCAAAGATCACTGATCATGCATCTAAGAAAGATAAAGAGAAGAAATTTGAGAAACCAATTATTCCTCCTCAAAAAATGACGCAAAACAAAGATGAACTAAGCGAAACACTCAAAAAGTATGCAATACCGGAGTCGATACGTTTTCTCTCAAGCGTTCAACCATCAAAAGAAGATAGAGAGGAAATACAAGAGAATATAAATAAAATAAGTGAAATATTAATTGATAAGTTAGCTGAATTTGGAGTAAATGCAGAAGTTAAGAATGTGAATATTGGACCCATTATCACACAATATGAAATTGAACCAGCTCCTGGTGTGAAAGTGAATAAGTTCCATGCACTATCCGATGATCTTGCACTTGCCATAAAAGCTAAAAGCATAAGAATACAAGCACCAATACCGGGTCGCGGACTTGTAGGTATTGAAATTCCAAACATTACAAGAGATACTATATATTTAAAAGATGTTCTTGAATCTAAAGAAATGAGCAACTTTAAAGGGAGTATTGCAATTGGTCTTGGAAAGGATATCTCTGGAAATCCTATTATTGCTGACTTGGCATCGATGCCGCATTTACTTATTGCAGGCGCAACTGGTACTGGTAAAAGTGTGTGTATAAACACAATTATAAACAGCATTCTCTTCCGAATGAAACCCGAAGATCTCAGATTCATCATGATCGATCCAAAGAGAATTGAGCTATCGATTTATGAAGGAATTCCGCATCTGATTCAGGAAGTAGTAACAGATAACGAAGATGCACTTAGAGTTTTGCAGTGGAGTGTTACCGAGATGGAACGCCGCTACGAGCTTTTACAAAAACACAAGGTCAAAAATATAAACACTTATAATGATCAAGTTAATGAATTAAGGAAGAAATGCAAGACTACTGAGGAAGCTGATCTGATTGATAATGCAATTCCTTACATTGTCATTATTGTAGATGAACTTGCCGACTTGATCATGACAATTGGTAAAGATGTAGAAAGGCTTATTACAAGACTTGCACAAATGGCCAGAGCAATTGGAATTCATCTTATACTCGCAACACAAAGACCTTCTACGCAAGTTTTAACGGGAATCATAAAAGCTAATATACCTTCCCGAATAGCATTTAAAGTTCCAACTAAAATAGATTCAAGAGTAATTCTTGATGCAAATGGAGCTGATAAATTATTGGGAAACGGTGACAGCCTTTATAGTTCTACGGGAGTTGGAGGTCATCAAAGGATTCATGGAGCTTATATTGAGCCCTCTGAGATTTTGGATATAACAAAATATTTGCTTACTCAACCTAAACCGGAACAACAAATAAAAATTATAAAAGATGAAGATATTTTCCAGGGAAATTTTGAATATGATGATGAACTTTTCCCGGAAGCAGCAGCTGCTATTGTCTCTGCCGGTTCAGCATCTGTATCAATGTTACAAAGACATTTCAAAATTGGATATGCAAGAGCAGGTAGACTTATCGATATGATGGAACAGGCAGGAATTGTAGGTCCGCATGTTGGAAGCAAATCAAGAGATGTACTCGCAAGTGAGGAGGATCTTAAGATCTATGGTTACATACCTGAATAAATTATTACTGTTTCTTCTTCTTCCAACATTATTAATAGCTACAGATAACACGTTGGAAAATACATATGAAAATATTCTTATAACTTATTCTACGGTATATACTTATGAGGCTAAATTCATACAAGAAAATTATTGGGCAGAGATTAATATAGATAAGATTTCAGAAGGTAAACTTTATTACGATAAAGAAAATTTATTGATGGATTATTCACAACCGGATGGGCAGAAGCTTCTTATTAATGAAGAATATATGACGATGTATGACCCAATCGCAGACCAGGCGATGATTTCCGATGAATTTGATATTGAATTAAGACCCGATAAACTCATCTCTCATTATTGGGATATTTCAGAAAAAGAGATTATAGATAAATTTGATGATACGATCAAGATAAAATTAAAAACACCTCAAGAGGAAAACATTATAATTACGATCTCAAATAAACTCGTAACCGAGTTTAATATAGTTGATGAAAATGGAAATTTTATTATCTACAAATTTTACAATATTAAGATTAATGAAGGCTTACCGGAAAACATTTTTGAATTGACTCTGCCGGAGAGCACAAACATTTTCGACACGCGAAATAATAAATAAACTAAAATTAAAAATATAGATTATATTATTCTTTGGAGGACATTATGATTGCGCTTATCATGGCGGGTGGTGTTGGAACTCGTTTCTGGCCGCTAAGTAGGAAAACAAATCCGAAACAATTTCTAAATATTATTTCTGACGATTCTATGATTCAAATGACAGTTAAACGTCTCCGACCAAAAATAAAAGTAGATGATATTTATATTGTTACTGCAGGCTCTCAGGCTGAACTTATCAGTAAACATTTACCATGCCTTCCACAGGAGAATATAATAATTGAACCATTTGGAATGAATACAGCACCTTGCATTGCTCTCAGTGCTCAATACCTTGCCCGTAAGTACGATAAAAAAGAAAAAATGATAGTATTGCCAGCTGACCATTTGATTGCATTAAACGACGATTTTTTGGCTTCTTTGGATATGGGAGAAAGCTCTGCAGAAAAAGATGATCTGGTTACATTTGGAATAAAACCAAATTATCCTGCAACAGGTTATGGCTATATAGAAGCCGGTAAAGAAATTGATGATAACAAATTCTCGGTGATTCAGTTTAAAGAAAAACCAGATCTGGAAACTGCTGAGCAATTTATTGAGTCGGGTAATTTCTTTTGGAATAGCGGTATGTTTATGTGGAAGATC
>JABIME010000312.1 GCA_018654125.1 Candidatus Cloacimonadota bacterium | reverse complement strand
TCATACAACTCTTTACGAGTAAATGTTTGTTCAGTAGAGAAATATTCTCCAATATTTTTTATGATTTCTTCCTTATAACTCCTCAAACCTCACCTCCAACAATAGACTCCTTTTTGTTTCTGGTGTCAAATGTTGGCATCCTTATATTGCTGTAAAGTTAAATTTATAATCTTGTGTATAACACTGGTCGTGCCACATCATCTTGCCATGAGCAATAGGTTTAGTTTTTATTATTTTTTTTTGTTCCGCAGCTTTTTATTATTATTTCGACTTTCGGCTTTTTGATAAATCCTTGATACTTTTTCCTCTAGTAGTTGGTTTAATTCTAATACGAAACATTCTAATTCATTTTTCAGCCTTTCTGACCATTCTCTATCATCTACATTTTCTGATAGCTTGCCATAATTCTCAATTTCCAGAAATATCTTTCTCATCGTACTTCGCTTTGATAAATCTTTATTAGGCAATTCTTTTTGTGCTATCCTACAATAATTTTCAGATTCTATAAATAACTTCCTAGCCCATTCCTTGTCTCCAAGATATTTATCATCCTTTACAAATTTTCCTAAGATAAGAAAATCACTAGAACTCTTAGAAAGATTTTCTGCTTTTTTAAATAGTTTTATGGACCATTCTTTGTCTTCAAGATAGTTATCAGTTGTTACAGATTTCGCTAATTTCAGATAATCAGAAAAATATTCAGCTTTCTTTTCTTGCTCTCTATACTTTTTAATTCGCTCTTCTATAATATATACATTATTAAATTTTGTGACCATTTTAACTCCTCCTTTTTAGTTAATTGTCCATTTGCAAGTTTCTTAGTTATTATAAATAAAGAGCAGATCAATCTCTTACCTGGTGCAGTTTAATATCGATTTGTTCTTTATAATTATTGAAATCATTATCTGTTGTAAAAATTGAAAAATCAATGTGAGATCCCTGAATTCCTTTGTCTCTACATAAATTGAAGAATTCAGTCACTTTTCATTTCACAAGCAGCATTTTCATGATATAATGAAACATTATTTCACTATCGATCGCGGGAAATTCTCCCCAGTTAGATGAATATGTATCAAACCAGTCTAAATCTTCTAAATAATTAAAAATTGCTCCTACATAAGTTAACCAGCCATTATGCATAAATGTATAAGTTTTATCATCTCCATCAATATTGAATCTAAAAGGATGATTGCCTGCTCCGCCTGATCCATTTCGCGCATGTGCTAAAACTATTGTTGCTGCAGTGTTATTGTCTAATATTACATCACTTGCCGTATCCAGTTCCCATTTCTGATTAGCATCACCACCGGTATAATATGTTTCAGAACCTATTTGATACCAGGCTTGATTAAGAGGATCTCCCTGATTAAGTTCACTATGTCCAAGATCATCAGGATCCAAATAGAAATAACCATCGTCTTTGTAGTAAATTATTCCATAACCATCGTCATCGGGTTTGGGAGTGGTATTTCTTGATCGGATCATTAACCATTCAAAAAAGTCATTTGGATCATTGAAATTACCAGGTTCTTCAGTTAATCCTGAAATGTAATGTCCTTCTTTTGCAATTATTGTGAACATATCACATTCTGCAAAGACAGTACTAAAGGTAAAAAATAAAACAATTATCAAATTAAATCTTACAAATTTCATATTTATCCTAAACCTAATTTTATGTAAGTTTCACATGATGGAGCACAATTATTCTTATTCAGCAACTTTTAGTAGAATCACCATTTATAATAAATACATTTGTTGAAAGTCAACTATTTAATTATTTAGCTGATAGCTAAAAACAGGAATATTACTCCCTTTACTCCATTAGATCAATACTTTACGAAATCAAGAACAAAATCATGTGGACATGGAATTTTATTATTTTTCAAGAGTTCAAGATCTTGCTTGAATATTTTCAGTTGCTTCATCTTGTGAGTCTTCTTTTTTGTTGATTTTAGTGAATTACAAATATTAGGATGCTCACAGAATTACAAGCTTTTTCCTGACTTTTATTTACCTTAATTACTTTGAATTTATATGATTAGATAATACCAATTTCAAAATTTCGGGGGGATGGATATATTAGTCTTTGATGACAGATCATTACAAAATGTGGATTTACAATTTTATGTGTTTCCAAGTCGTACAGGATAATAGCATAATACAGTATACCCCCAAAGGTATAAATTATAAACAATATCTTGACACTATACCCGTAAGAGTATAAAAATGTCTGTGTAAATGAAATTATACTAGAAGAGGTATAAAATGAAAAATAAACTAATCTCTTTTGTTAAGGAGAGGAGAAAACTTCTTAAGCTGACACAGAAGGACCTGGCAGAAAAAGCAGGTGTTGGATTGCGTTTTATTCGCGATTTAGAACAGGGGAAGAAAACACTCCGTTCAGATAAAGTAAACCGTGTACTAGTGCTTTTCGGTTACGAAATTGGTCCCATAAAAAAAGAGCCCGAAGATGAGTAGAAAAGCAAAAGTTTTTTACCAAGACCAGTTAGCAGGAATTATTTCTGAAACAGATGAAGGATATTTATTTCGCTATGAAGAGGAATATCTACAAGCAGAAAATTCAAGACCTGTAAGTCTTACTTTACCAGTAAGGAAGGAATCATATAAAAGCAAAACATTATTCCCATTTTTTGATGGACTTATTCCTGAAGGATGGCTTCTGAGTATAGCGGAAGACGTATGGAAGTTGAATATTAGGGATAGAATGGAATTACTTTTAACCTGTTGTAAGGACTGTATTGGTGTAGTTAGTATAATACCTATTAAGGAGATTACAGATGAATAGATGTTTATATTGTTACGCTGAAATTAGTCAAAAAAATGACATCTTATATCATAAAAAATGTAGTAAAAAGTTTTTTGGTTTTGAAACTGCCCCAACTTTATCTTATGCAAAATCCGAACTAGGTGAATTAGCAAAAAATATAGTTAAGAGAAGTGTTACAGTTCCAGGAGTTCAGACAAAACTTTCCTTGCAAATAGAAAAAAAACGCAACGAAGGCAATCGCTTTACTTTAGTAGGATTATGGGGGAATTACATTCTAAAACCTCCTGTAGAAGAATATCCTGAACTTCCGCAAAATGAAGATTTAATTATGCATCTAGCAGAATTATTTGGCATAAAAACAGTTCCTCATGCTCTTATACCATTGAAATCTGGTGAGCTTGCATATATTACCAGGAGAATAGATAGAATCCGTAAAAATGAAAAAATTCAAATGGAAGATCTCTGCCAACTTTCTGAAAGATTAACAGAGGATAAATATAAAGGCTCGATGGAGCAGGTTACAAAAGTTGTAAAAAAATATTCTGATAATCCGATGTTGGATGCTCTAACCTTGTTTGAAATCACATTATTTTCTTTTATTGTTGGTAACGCTGATATGCACCTTAAGAATTTCTCCCTGATTTATGAACACAATTTAAATATGCTTGCTCCAGCTTATGATCTACTTTCAACAAGGTTAGTAATTCCTGAAAGAAAAGATCCTGAAGAAACGGCTTTAACAATAAATGGGAAAAAAAGTAATTTAAAACGAAAAGATTTTGAAATCTATTCAAAAAATATTAATTTGAGTGAAAAACAATTTAACAATGTTTTTGATAAATTTACTAGAACAATTCCTATTGCACTTGATTTCATTGGTAATAGTTTTCTTTCGGAGAATAAAAAAGAAGAATTAAAAAAACTTATTAATGTAAGAACAATTCAGCTAGATTTGTAACACTGAAAGTACCAGGTTGTATTTAATTAAATTTTGATAATATTAATCTTTCTTTGTAAAATCGGCTGATAGCTAAAAAAAGTTCCCAACAAAAAAAACAACGGGATGTTACTCCCGCTGTTCCATATAGATACTCTCTCCAAATGGTGGCTTAAAATTTGCTCTGTCAGTTGATACCCAGAGTGTTGGATAATCTGGTTCCTTTGGAAACGAGCTGCACCAACCATCAGTGAAATAGATAACACAGGATGGCTGTATGGTCTCCTTTTCAATGTATTCAAATCCCGGTTTGAAATCTGTCCCACCACCACCTTTGGCGTGTAGTTTAAAATCATAGATGTCTATGGTTTCTGTTGCTGCTACCTTTGTATCAACATAGACAACCTGTATCTCAGTTCCAGGATATATATGAAGGATGGATTGAAGCTCAGAAGCAAATGTATCAAGCTCTTTCTGTGAGACTGATCCACTAGTATCAATAATGACAGATATTGTTCCAAGTGTTGCAGTTTTAAGAGAAGGAAGGTACAAACCTGAATACAAGTATCTCTTATTTGGCTGAGTCCACGTATAGTCGTTTTTAGCATTCTCTGTTATGAACCTGGATAGTATTTCACGCCAAGGTAGCTTTGGTTGTAATATCTCCTGTATCATCCTATCTAATCCTGCAGGAAGCTTACCTTGTGCTTTGGCAATTTGAGCAGCTCCTGATAGGGTTAATTTCCAATTTTGCTCCTGCTGTTTTTGCGTGTTGGAGTTCTTATCACTCTTATCCTGCTT
>JABIME010000311.1 GCA_018654125.1 Candidatus Cloacimonadota bacterium | reverse complement strand
TGTTGGAAATCAACATATTGATCTTGGAACTATAACTTTGAATGAAAATGCGATACCGGCTAGCAATGTAGTTGCTGTTGTAAATGACGAGAATACAGAAGTTACATTAACCTGGGATCCACCTACAGTAAGAGAATTTGAAATATATGACATTTTACGTTTTACAGAATACAATAACCAGAATCCACTTGAATGGGAATTGCTTACTTCTTTAACTGAAGAAGTTTATGTAGATACTGAGTGGGAACAGCTTGAACCGGAAATGTATCAATATGCTGTTGTTGCACAATATACAAACGGAATAGAAGCAGATGCCGCACTTTCTAATGTGGTAGAAAGAACTCCAATTTTAAATCCACCTCAAAATTTCACGGTAGATCCCTCTTCAGGATTAGCTAGTTGGGATCCACCAATCCCATCAGTAGGTGTAAGTTTGATAGGTTATGATGTTTATTTAGATGCTGAAATGTTTAACACTTCAGAAACACAATGGCTTTTTGAAAATTTAGTAAATGGACAAATATATTCCGTAGTAATTCAAGCTGTTTATGATCTTGGAAGTTCTGACCCATTGCAAGTTGACTTTGAATATATAGGAACGGGGGTAGATGGAACTATCATTAATAGAGCCGAGCTAATTGGTAATTATCCTAATCCGTTTAATCCAACAACTACTATCAGTTTTAATTTGAGCACAGAGCACACGGAGAACCCTGAGATTGAAATCTACAATCTGAAAGGTCAAAAAATTACAACGTTAACTGTCATCCTGAGTGATGCACAGCATTGTATCGAAGGATCAGTTACTTGGAATGGAACAGATTTATATCAACAACCTGTGAGTTCTGGAATCTATTTATATAAACTCACGGTTGCAGGAAAGACAGTAGCAATGAAAAAATGCCTGCTGTTAAAATAGTGTAGTTTAAAACAAAACAGCTCACTCAAAAGAAATTTGGGTGAGCTGTTTTTCGTTATTAATCGTTATCTTTTGAACCTAGAAATTTATCAGAGTGATCATAATAATCACTCTTTGTCAAGTCACCATTATCGTTATACGTATCTCGTTTAATTGCCCAACCAGATCTGGTTAGAACATCTTCAGCATCATAATATCTCACTTCAAGAACATTCCCATTCTCGTCACGTCCAAGAGTTTTTATGCAAGATTCATCTGATAACTTACCCTCTTCTTTAAAAAATCTAACTTCAACTAAATACTTATTTTCATCATACTTCATTTGTCTAATTGAATAATCTGAGTCTTCCTCAAATGTACGTTGGTCATTAACATCGTAAAAGCGTTCTTCAATATTATTGCCAACCTCATCATACTCCATCCGCTTTATTGCGTAACCAAGATCTTCTGAAGCATAAAGTTTTCCATCAGTACCATAATAACTTTCTTCTATAATATTCTTAAACTCATCATATTTTTGTCGAACCACAGCATAGCCGTTATCTTTATATTCAATTAACTTTTCATTTTCATTATAATAACTACTTTCAATTTTATTACCATTTTCATCAAATTTTGTACGGTTAATAGCATAGCCTATTACACCAACTTTCAAGCGTTCATCTTTCCCATAAACTCTTGTTTCAATTTTGTTGTTGTTCTCATCATATTTCAAGCGAACTAAGGCATAGCCGTATACTTCCAGGAATTTTAATTTACCATTGCTCCCGTAAAAACTCTCCTCTAATATATTATCCTCAGAGTCATATTCCCTTTTTACGATGGATGAACCGTTTATTTTATTAGCTTTAAGTTGTTCATCAATACCATAATAACTCTCTTCAGTTAAGTTATTGTGTTCATCATAATTCCTGCGTCTAATGGCAAATCCATTCTCCCGATGTTCGATCGGCTGCTCATCAGCACCATAATAACTTCTCATTATCTCATTCCCATTAGTATCATATTCATACCGAATCATCGCATAATTATATTGATCGATAAATTTAAGTTCATCATCAATACCATAACAACTCTCCTCAGTTAAGTTATTGTGTTCATCAAAATTACTGCGTATAATGGTAATCCCTAGCTCCTGAAGTTCGACCGGCTGCTCATCAGCACCATAATAACTTATCATTATCTTATTCCCGTTACTATCATATTCAAAACGAATCATTGCATAATTATAACGATCGATAAATTTAAGTTCTTCATCGGCACCGTAGTAACTTTTTTGTAGTATATTATTATTTTTATCTCTTTTAAAACGTTCTATCGCGGATGTATAAATTGGGTGCTCATGAAGTTGACCTTCATCATCATAACCTCTAATCTCATTTAGATAGCCATTGTCATCGTAAGCATACTTAAATTCACTCACACCTTCTTTATCTTCTATTCGGTTTCCTTCAGCATCCAGGCATATCGATTGGACTCTATGACCCTGGTCATCCAGGGTCCAGTAATACTGATAAACACCCGATGAATTTTCCGTTAAATCACCTGCAAAATCATAATGAAAGAGTGATGATCGATAACCATTTTCATCCAGTTTGAGCCTGATAAAGCTGACACCACTAGTTTTGTTAGATTGCTCTCCATTTGTATCGAGCAAGGTTCTTTTTTCAAAACCATCTGAGTATTCAATGACAATTTGTGCAGCTCCCAGTTTATAACTTTTATTTAGCTCACCATTCACCAAAAATTCAACTCTTATCAATTTACCTTTTTCATCATAAGAAAAATGATATAAGCTTCCTTTACTCACATCACCTGAATATGGGTAATATCCTTCAATCTCATATGTACTGTAGAGTATATCTATATCGGTAAAGTAAACATCTTTTTTTTTGACCACAACCACTCAAAATAACCAGTGTCATTACAACTACTACAATTAAAATATTTGTGTTTCGCCTCATCAATTTTCTCCATTAATTTTATTAACGACTGTAATAGTATAGCTTTATTTTATTATTTTGCAAAAACTATTTACTCAGGTTTAGAGATTGACTAAAGACTTTTCTATTTGACATTTATTCTACTTTTTTTCTATTTTGATTTAGCATTTGTAAATGGACAATAATATTTTTTGGGGGATTTAGATGAAATTATGGAGTAAGATCTTTTTACTCTCAGTAATAATAATAACCTCGGCATGTAGTTCGAACAAACAACTTATAACTTTAGATAGAGAACCAAACGAAGCTATTGTCGTCGGCAAATTAAAGGTTTTATATAATGATGAGGATGTTACTACTAAATCGAGAATTTTATTTAATGAACTCACTACAGGAGAGTTTAGTTATAAGCCGGATTCTACAGGTTATATAATAACCAAATTACCTGTTGGCGAAGCGTTTTTTTCAAACATAGCTTACACTAATTTTTCTTATAAATTCCAACGAGAAGATGCATTATTTCAACTTTCAAATACAAATGACGTTTATTACATTGGAGATATTGTAGTAAATTGGATAGGGCCAAAATATAAAGTTGTCGTAGTAGGATTGGTGCCAGCATTACTTGTTAGTATTCTTGATGCAATTACTAATGATGGAGATTTAGAATTGTATGTAGAGGATAATCAGGATGCCGCTTTGGAGTATTTCAATAATAGATTTAGCACTGATCTGGAATTTAGTAATATCGTTTTAGATCTTCCTCATCCGGACAGTCTTTCTCAACATAAATCATTTGCGTATGCAGAAGAAAATCCCAACTATATTAAATTCAATTTAACAAAAGATAGATCTTGTAACGGTGTGCTTAGAATGATAAAAAAGAAAGACATATTTGTTGAAAGCATTGGTGAAAATCAGAACAAGCTTCTTTATGTTTTTAGAAGAAAAAACTTAATCTCTATTACTGATAAAGATGGTAATGATATTACTGATACCACATTAGAGGAAACAGATTTCAAACGGATTAATTTTAATAAGTATACTGTTATTCATTATTAAGAAATTTGCAAAGTTATTAGAAAGTACCCAAGTTTAAATTTAAGAACAAAAAATAAAAACTTAATATGGAGGATGCATGTTTCGAAAAATTATTTTAGGATTATTATTAATTATTTTCGCTTTCACATTATTATCGGCACAAGAGGTTAACACAATTGTAACAGAGAAGAAAGCACCTTACAGACACACAATATCAACTGATCCACTGATGTTGATCTTTGGTTCACCAAATTTTAATTATGAATTAAGAGTTACCAGAAACATAGCAGTTAGCGGATTTATGGGATTCGGCAAACTTTTATTTGTTGATATAACAAAGAATTATGGGGCATATGTAAAAGGCTACTTCGGAAGTGATCCCTACTCAGGGCTTTTTCTTCAAGGAGGAATCACTGACATAGGAATTGAAGTAGGTGATGAAAAAGCAGAAGCTTTCTACACCTTTGTAGGTGGTGGTTATCGTACTACGAGATTCTATCCTTTAGCTGTTGAAGTTTTCAGTGGGCTTCTATTTAGTGGAGATGAAAAAGTTTCTTTTGAGGAAGTAAGTGGTAACATTACAAAAACCGTTGATATTGGTGGACCAGTTCGTTATGGTGGATCAATTACATTAGGTTTTTGTTTTTAGTATATAATTTCTTTTGATTGATTTATTTAGCCTTTCAGGCAGCACTGAAAGGCTTTTTTTCATTTTTGTCCCGTTATTATAAAAGGTATTGAATTAGGAGTAAATTCTTTTTTAGAAAAATCACTAAACTCCTGAATTTTGGCAAATCCAATTTTATGCATCAGCTCATGTAATTCTTCCGGAAAAATTGGAAATAGATCTATTTTGTTTTTGATGATTTCGTTTGTTTCTTTTATGGTTAACTTTGTCTGAAATTCTATATTTCTAGGATTTCTAGAAGCTGTATAATTTCTAACAAATTTAATCTTATCATTTTTAATTGTAGGAAGATGATCAATTTCCTGTTTAAAAATTCTGGAATAATTTATAATTTGAATCGCAATTATTCCACCATCATTAAGTAAATCGTATGCTTTTTTTAAGAAACCCTCAATGTCTTTTGCATCGGAGAGATGAACCAGAGTATTACCAAAACAAATAATTCCATCA
>JABIME010000310.1 GCA_018654125.1 Candidatus Cloacimonadota bacterium | reverse complement strand
TTTTTATATTTTTTTGGATATGTAAGTTCCGATAGCATCTCGTGAGAAACAAGTACATGCTCTCGCATTTTCTCAATTTCTTCTGGCAACAGTGTTCCTTTGCGGATGCAAAGGTTCTTCTTTTCATCATCTGTTATTAAAAAATACTCTTTGCCATTTGCAGAATATCTGAATTTAGAGATCTCTTCGACTCGCTGTATATATTCATCACGCATGAATTCACCACCAGTATTCATATTGATAATAAATTTTTTATCAGCTTCTAGTTTCTCATTTAACTCTTTTAATTGTTCTTTTTGTTGTTGCGTTTTAGCTAGTTCAATATCTTTTAAAATTAGAGCTGAGATCAATTCAAATCTTGTTTCTACAATATCTATCCTATCTAAGATAGTTTCTAATTTTTTTGCTTTATCTCGTACATAAATAGGAGTTGTTATCTTGCCAATGTCATGCATCCAGCCAGCTAGACTTATCTCTTGCAATTCTTCATCACTAAAATGAATATCTTTATAAATGCCTGTATCTTTCTGAATCACATCTGCTAACATCTCAGAGAGTGTTGCTACTCGTTTAATATGTCCACCAGTGTATTGAGATTTTCTATCTATAGCTGTTGCAATACTTTTTATGAATTGATATAAGAGGTTCTCTAAACCGGCAACAAGGTTCTTATTCGTAAAGGCAATTGCTGCTTGAGATGCTAAAGAAGAAAGCATTATAAGATGTTCTTCTGTGAAACTGGTTATTTTACCATCATCATCAAAAGCGTTTATAAGCTGTATAACGCCCAACAATTCATTCTCATGATCCTTCATAGGAATTGCAGCCATAGATTTGGAATGATAATTATTTTTTGAGTCATAATTTTTGGTTCCGCTGTTATCAAAAATATCTTGATTATAAGCATCTTCAACACTTGCTGGCTTTCCAGTATGAGCAACATAAGATGCAAAATTCTTATATTTTTTATTGCAATTTTCATCATAAAGTGGAACGCTAGGCCACATTGCAGTATCAGCCATTCCAAGATTTAAATTCATAGATTTCGTGCAGATTATTGTAAAGTCTAGGGTTTGTTTGTCTTCAGATAGCGTATAGATCGTACCACCATCTGCATTTGTGAAATTTATTGCTTCCTCTAAAACCAGCTTGAAAAAATTGTTAATATCCTTCTCACCGGAAAGCGCGATCCCAATTCTTGTAAGTGCTTTTATCTGCCTGATCATCTCTTTTTCATTACTCATAACATTCCTACACTTCTAAAATATTTTGACACAATATTGATTAACTCAATTCTTGGATATGTAATAAAAATTGATTTTATGTGTCAAATTATTTTGTAAATGCAGGTATAAATGTTAGAAACTATAATACTTTCAGCTGGTCAATCTAGTAGAATGGGAAGAGATAAAGCGCTATTAGATATCGATGGTGTTCCTGCGATTATTCATATCATTAATAAGGTCATGCACGTTTCAGATTTAATATATATAGTTCTTGGAGATAATTTAGATACTGTAAAAAGCGAAGTCTTAGCATTTTATGGTGATACTAATAAAATCAGTTTTATTTACAATGAAATACACTTAAAGGGAATGTTCTCATCAGTACAAAAGGGTTTTGCAGCCATAAGTGGGAAAAATGGTGTGATGCTTCAGCTTATAGATCAGCCATTCATCTCTAAGAGTGTTTATGAAGAGCTTGCATCAAATTACAACCAAGAAAATTTAATCATGCAACCATCATATGTTATGGGAGAAGTTAAACGTGGTGGACATCCACTTGTATTTGCTCCGGAATTTAAAGATGTTGTGCTTTCTTATGACAATGATCAACAATTGAATGATATAATAAAAAAATATCAAAGTCGCAGAAAATTTATTGTAGTAGATGATGAATCAATTCTGCATAATTTGAATACAAAAAAAGATTTTAACGATAAGTTAACAGGATAACATTATGGAAATAGCAGTATTTGACGTTTTAGAAAAAGTTGTAGAGAATAAAAAACAAGGGATAGCTTTTGTATTAGCTACAATAGTAGAAGGTGTAGAAAAAACACCAGGACGCTCTGGATTTAAATTAATTGCTTACGAAAACAAAACAAGTGAAGGAACTGTTGGTGGTGGCAAATTAGAGAGAATGGTTTTAGATAAATGTGAGGAAATACATAAAACTAAGGAAAACGCTTTTTTAGAATTTGAACTCACGGAAACATCTGAAGGCATCGGCATGAAGTGCGGTGGTAAAGCAAAAATTTATTTAGAATATTTTCCCCCAACAAAAAAAGTATACATTTTTGGAGCAGGGCATCTTTGCCGAAGCATTGTTCCAATTTTTAATTCGATAGGTTTTTACTGTATTGTAATAGACAACAGAGAAGAATACGGAAACAAAGAGAGGATCCCTCTTGCTAAAGAAGTTTATGCAACCGATTATTTTGAATTCTTAAAAGAATTTGATCCCCAAGAGAATGATTCTGTTGTAATCTTTACTCATGGGCATAAATATGATTTTGATATATTAGATAAATTATGTGAGAAAAATGTTCAAGTAAAATATATTGGGATGATAGGATCAAAAATAAAGGCGGCAGATGCCTTGAATAGAATTAAGAAATTAAACTATCCCGGGGCGCTTATAGATGAAGTTCATGCACCAATAGGATTGAACATAGGAAAAACAACAACACAAGAAATAGCTATTGCAATTACAGCAGAAATGCTAGCTGTTTATAATGGCGTAACCGATGTAAAATCACTTGCTATAAAATTTAAGTAATTTGTTTTATATTAATTTATTGACATATATGTATCAAATTTATGTTTTATAATCTATACTAATCATGGAGTTAAAATGAAATATATTTCAGCTATTCTCATTTTAATATTTAATATTTTTTTATTTGCAGATTCCAACCCGCCATATGTGGTGCCATTGTATCCGACGAACGGATCAGTTGGGATCCCAGTGGATTCTGATGTGACATTTCACATCTACGATGATGCTGATGGTGTAGACATAAATTCTGTAGAAGTTAATATTGATGGTATAACATATACCACTGATAGTAACTCTTTTTTTTATAGTGGCACACAGTATGATTACATAATAACTGTAAATCCACCTATAAATTTCC
>JABIME010000309.1 GCA_018654125.1 Candidatus Cloacimonadota bacterium | reverse complement strand
TTTCTTTATCATCTAGTATCTGTTTTTTTGCTTTTTCATCTAGTTTAAATCCTGCTTTTATTATGAAGCCATCAATGGAGGTTGTTCGATAACCAAATTCAAGATCTTTAAGCTCGATTTTAATTATGTCACCCTTCTTGTTAACAAACTCAACCCATAATAGATAATCGGATATACATTTTTCAAAAGCTCCGGCATTCATATGAATTGCTCCGCCAATATGCGCAGGAATTCCAGAAATAAATTCTAATCCACCCAATTCAAACCGCATTGCTCTATCTATGAAAGAACCGATCCTCATATTTGATGAAACAGTAACAACATCATTATCAACACTAAAAATCTCGGGAAGGTTTGCATCCAGAATAATCACTCTATTTCCAACATCTCCAAACAGGATATTTGATCCACCACCAACAGGAAGTATATCCATATTTTGCTCATTCGCTTCCTTTATTATAGATGAAAGATCACTAATGCTATGTGGTGCAAGAAGATAAGTGGCTTCACCACCGATCCTCATATTGGAGTATTTATATAATGAACTCTTTATAACAAACGAGTTTAGCGTTTTACTGTCAAACATTTTTTCCCTTTTACTCAATTTAATTCTTTTTATCTAAGAATTTCTCACCAAATTTATAAATACTTCCTGCACCCATCGTGATAAGAATATCTCCAGGTTTAGTTACTTCTTTTATTTTACTTACAATCTCTTCATCAGTTTGAATATAATGAACATTTTTATGCCCGGATTGAATTGCTGCGTCGGAGATCAACTTTCCGGTAACACCTTTAATTGGTTTTTCTCTTGCTGGAAATATTGGAGCAATAAGCAGCACATCAGATTGGAAGAAAGAGCGTCCGAAATCCTCATAAAAGTCTTGAGTTCTAGAGAATAGATGTGGTTGGAACACAACCACTATTCGGTTGGAAATGCTATCTCTAACACCTTTTAGGGTTGCTTCTATCTCGGTTGGATGATGTGCATAGTCATCATATAATGTTACTTCATCTTTTTCACCTTTATATTCAAATCTCCTGAAAACTCCATTGAATTCAGATAATCCTCTCTTAATTGATTTGAACGGAATATCAAGCTCTAATCCGGTTGCAACAGCAAGTAATGAATTTAGGATATTATGATCACCCAATGCTTTTAATTTAATGTTTCCAAGTTCATCACCATTATATAAAGCCATATAACTTGTTTCGAAATTGTTAAATTTTACATTAGTAGCACGTACATTTGCCTGCTGTGAAAAACCATAAGTTAATATTTCCTTATTTATGCGTGGAATTATAGATTGAACACCGTGATCGTCTAAACAGGCAATAACACTTCCAAAAAAAGGAACTTTATTTGCATATTCTACAAAAGCATTTTTGACACCTTCCAGGTCTGTGTAGCAATCAAGATGATCTGCTTCAATATTTGTAATGCCTGCAATTATTGGGCTTAACGTAAGAAATGATCGGTCGAATTCATCAGCTTCCACCACAATATATTTGCCTGAGCCAAGTAAATTATTAGATCCATAATTCTTCACAATCCCACCCACAATAACGGTTGGATCTAACGTAGCTGCAGATAATACACTCCCAACCATTGAAGTTGTAGATGTTTTTCCGTGAGTTCCTGCAATGCCAATACCATAACTCATTCGCATGATCTCAGATAGCATCTCTGCTCTGCGGATTACTGGAATCTTTTTGGAAAGTGCAAATGCAATCTCGGGGTTGTCATCTTTTACAGCTGATGATTTTACAACAACGTCTGCATCTTTTATTGTTTCGGCATTGTGCCCTTGCGATATTACAGCACCAATTTGTGTAAGATGTTTTGTGATATCACTTAGTGCAAGATCAGAGCCACTAACTTTAAACCCTTGATTTATAAGTAGTTCAGCAATCCCACTCATGCCTATTCCACCAATTCCCACAAAATGAATTTTTCTTGTTCTTCCTAACATTTATTCTCCTCTAAGATAAATAATTCATGATAGTGCCAGCAATATTTTTTGCTGAATTAGCATGAATTGTTGAAGAAAAATTTTCTTTTATTTTATCGATATTTTTTAACATTTTTAGTGTAGTATCTTTCAAAATTACAGGATCTAAATCTTTTTGTTCAATTATTACTGCAACATTCTTCTCTTTTAATTCTAGTGCATTATAAAATTGATGATTTTCTGCAGCAGAAGGAAGAGGGATAAGAATTGATGGAATCTTCTTTGTTTCCAGTTCTGCCAAACTCAATGCTCCTGCACGTGCGATTGCCAGATCTACAGAATTATAAATTTTACCGATCTCATTTGTAAAATCAAAAGCATATATGCCT
>JABIME010000308.1 GCA_018654125.1 Candidatus Cloacimonadota bacterium | reverse complement strand
GATCCCGACTCCCACACCGAAATGCAGAAGTCGGAACGTGTTATTCAGCTAACTGCTGAACCTCTTCGTAAATTCTGTCATTATTACACCTCCTTGCTGATGTTTACATTCATCAGACTTCATTTTATCAGTTCCCAAAGAGGATTGGAAACCAGTACATTTATCATTAAGCATTCAATACTTTACTTTCCTGCTCATCCATGAATTGATTTGTATAAAGATTATAATAATAACCTTTTTGTTTGATCAATTCTTTATGATCTCCATGTTCAGTGATCTTACCATCTTTTATCACAAGAATACGATCTGCGGAACGTATCGTAGATAAACGATGAGCAATAATAAAACTGGTTCTTCCTTCCAATACTGTATGGATCGCCTTCTGAATAAGCTGCTCTGTTTCGGTATCTACAGAAGAAGTAGCTTCATCTAACACAAAAATGCGAGGATCTGCAAGAATTGCACGTGCAAAGGAGATAAGCTGTTTTTCTCCTGTAGAAAGTTTAGCTCCACCTTCTCCAACTTCTGAGTCATATCCTTTTTCCATTTTCATAATAAAATTGTGAGCATCAACCAGTTTTGCAGCTTCAATCACTTCATCATCAGTTGCATCTAATCTGCCGTAAGTTATATTCTCTTTTATGGAGCCACTAAACAAATGCGGAGTCTGCAGCACATAACCCAAATTGGAATGTAACCACAACATAGAACGTTTTCGATAATCAATTCCATCAATTTTAATTAAGCCTTTAGTAGGTTCATAGAAACGACATGCCAGATTCACAAGTGTGCTTTTGCCTGAACCTGTTTCACCAACTAGAGCAATTGTCTCTCCTGCTTTTATATCAAGTTGGAAATTATCTAAGATATTTTCACCTTCTTTGTAGCTGAAGGTTACGTTTTCAAAAGTAATTCTACCCTCAATCTCAGGCCAGTTTTCCTGCTTCATTTTCATGATGCTACCAAACTCCCGAGTCACCTGTGAGTTATCTTTGATCTGTGGAACTTCATCTATCATCGAGAAAATTCGTTCTGCTGATGCTTGAGCATTTTGCAATTCTGCAAACACGCGTGCCATTTCCCTTAACGGTTCAAAGAACAGAACTGTGTAAGAAATGAATGCAACCAAAGTACCGTATGTGATAACCTGCATCATTACACCTTCTCCACCGAACCAGAGAGCGAGTCCTGTTCCAATACTACCCAGAGTTAAAACCACAGGTAAATAGAGTGATGAGAATATTGCAGCTCTTACGGAGGAACGATACATTTGCGATGTATGAACTTGAAATTCTTTTAAGTTTTCTGATTCCCGAACCAAAGTTTTAGTTGTTTTGGCTCCAGAAATCCCTTCGTTAAAAGCTCCAGTAATTTTAGAATTCGTTTTCCTCACATTTCTATAAGCCTTCAAAATCACTTTCTGAAAGTATATACTCATTACAACTAAAACCGGAACGACTGTTAGAGTTATTAAAGCCAATTTCAGATTTAAAATCAGCATTATCACTACAATTAGAATCATCGATGATCCACCCCATACCATGTCTACAAGTCCCCATGAGATAAAGCTTCCCAGTCGCTGGCTATCCGATGTCATTCTTGCCATCAACCAACCTACAGGTGTTTTATCGTAATAGTTGAATGAAAGTTCCTGCAAGTGCAGAAAACCTTTCTTACGGATGTCATATGTAAGAAAAGTTTCAACTTTCCCAGCTATCTCAATGAAGAAGAAAATGTTCAAAGCTTGAATCGCAACTAACGCAAGAAACACAAGCCCATACCACAATATTCCATCTGTATTTCCTGGGATGACATAGTTATCTATTGCGTACTTGCTCATTAGTGGGAATAGTACATCTATTCCGGCTAAAGCAAGCATAAACACTCCTAGCAGGATCATCTTCTTTTTATAGGGTTTGCAGAATTTTAACAATTTCTTCCACAAATCCAGATCAAATCTTTTTTTGTATTCTTTTTCTTCAAATGCACTACGCATAATT
>JABIME010000307.1 GCA_018654125.1 Candidatus Cloacimonadota bacterium | reverse complement strand
TTTTTATCAACATATGGTTGATGCCATAAATGTACAAATGGAAGATCCCTTTTATGATGTAGATATTCTAGAGCAATTTCGACGATCTTTCTTAATTTTCCTTTAGAAACCTCAGATACAATTTCAGAAGGAAGTTCCTTCCTGTTTGCATAAAATTTCTTTCTCCTAGAATTAAAGCTTAAAATCAGGTCATTAACATTAAAAGGAAGAATCAGACTATTCCTAATATTTGATGAGGTTATTTTTAATCCAACATCAATTAAATGTAATTCCTTGGAAATGGGAATTTTGATAGTAGAAAAAATATCCGCAAGCCCTATTTGAGCAAAAGGAGTATTTTCTTGAGAATATAAAGTACTAACATTTTTTATCTTGTATGAAACACTTTCTAAAGTAGTATTATCAGAATAGAGTACAGCTCCACCGGAACTTGCATAATCATCTATAACTTCATTCTCTTTTGTATTGTGAGTTTCAGTAATGATAATAACTGAATACTCTTCTGGTGAAATGCTACTTAATAATGAGCACTTAGAAAAACTTACACCAATTTGCTTAAGGATGATCTTCCACCCTGGCTTGCAATTATCAATTCCAATCTTTAAATTCAACTTAGATCTCCAATTATTTTCACAAGCTGCTCTTCCCTATTCTTCAGTGAATAATTCTCTTGAATGTGTGTTTTAAATTGCTCTTCATTTTCGGTTTGTACTGCTTTCTTAATTGCTTCTGCCGTTTGTTGGGGATCGCCAAAAGGAACGTAGAATGCTGAATTACTAGCAACCTCGGGTAATGCTCCGCTACTTGTAACTACTGGTATACATTCGCACAACATTGCCTCCGCAAGTGATATACCAAAACCTTCATGTGCAGATACTTGAACATAAACTTTTGCCTTTTGCAAATATTTAAGAAGTTCTTCATCATTCACAAAACCTGTGAATATAACATTATCAGAAGCAATTGAGCTAAGATATTCACTGGAATTATCCAGATGTTTTCCAATTAAAATAAATTGTGTATCAGGAAGATACGAAGCACTTTTTACAAAAGTCTCTAATCCCTTCCTTTGCAAATTCTCATTTGTTACGTTCCCAACTGTGATCACAGTATTATTTTTACTACCTTTTGGATAGAATTTATTTATTTGAACACCATTATAAATTAGTTTTAATTGTTTGGTGATAAAGCTACCTGCGATCTCTTTTCTATTTGATTTTGAAACTGCTAAAGTGAGATCAGCGTTGCGAAGTATGTATTTCACTTTTTTTGCATTATTTTTATTCAGCATACCGCCATAATCAATTTCAGGTACACTTGCAACTTCATATCCACCAACAACTACAACACACTTTTTATGAAGTAATTTACTAAAGAAAACAGCCAGTAAAGCTGGAAGCTCTGCGAACCAGCAGTAAATAATATCATTTTTGCATATTTCAATAAAGATTTTACTAATTAGTAATGATAAAGAATAGATGTTTCTTTTTTTTGGAATTGAAATTGTACTCACATCAGCAAATTTCTCTAAAATAGTCCTGTCATTCTTTACAAAAGACGAATTATATGCTGAAAGAAATAATATCTTTTTCTTTATCATAAATTATCTAATAAGAACTATTTTCCCTTTTGAGGTTTGTCCATTGGGTGCCGAAATTACATAATAATAGATTCCAGAACCACATTTCTTTCCATAATTGTTCAATCCATTCCAACTAAATTGCTCATAAATATTCTTCTCTATTTCCATGATAAAATCACCATTCAGATCATAGATTCTACAAAATGTATCTCCCATTGGCATTGTGATAGATCCCTTATTTTCAATTCTAACAATATCCCCATTTTCAGGATAAAAGGGATTTGGATAAACAATTGTTTCATAAAGTTCTTCCTCACTATTCATCTCTGCAGAAATCCCAATCTCAACAGAATTCATTCCCGAGCTTGTACCAATATACAAAGTTCCCGTAATTGATTCATAAGCAAAATCTGTAATTGTATTTGAGATAAGCGGTGTATTCTCTGTAGTTAAGTTAATAAATTTATCTCTACTTGTATCGAATATTGTAATACCTGCATCTTGTGTTCCTATCCAGATCATTCCAAATGGATCAACAAATAGTGCAGTTGGATATGTTGGGATAGACCCATAAAGCCTTTCCTGTCCCTCATAATACCAGTATTCAGGGTCAGGAACATCCTCATTCCAAAACCATTCATTATCGAACCAGACTTTCTTTTTAATTGTTGTACCAAACCAAAACCAATCTATTCCATCAAACATAAAAAGCCCTGTGCCAGAAGCTACCCAGATTTCTTCAATTCCATCAATATTTCTAGATTCCAATGCATGAATCAAACCAGTTCGTAATTCCGATGAAGGTGGGTAAAC
>JABIME010000306.1 GCA_018654125.1 Candidatus Cloacimonadota bacterium | reverse complement strand
TGGAAAGAATTATTTGCAACGATAGAAGTATTACCACAACTTAAGACCTATTTAGATGAAGATAACAATAAAATAGCCAACGGATTCAAATTATATACTTCTTATCATATAGGTTATCATATTCCTTTGTTCAAAAACAGAATATTTATAGAGCCTCAAATTCACTGCCAAAATTGGATGTTTGACACAAATACACCGCAAGGTTTTAAAGAGCTGGATAGAAAATGGAGGACTTATTTCCTTTTTGAACCAAATATGTATATAGGGGTTAAATTTTAAATTGTGAAAAAGAAAAATATTACTCAATAAAGCAAATGAACGCACGATAATGTATATACAGAATAAACGTGACATCACTAAATCCCATTATTGTAGCACGTATAAACTTTTGTGTAACTTGATCGCTACTACAAAACATATATCTCATTCTCAATATTACTTCCGTTAATTATTATTTTCGGTTTATTGGGCATGAGATATTTATATATAAAAAAAAATAGAGGAGATAGGATTGAAATTCAAAATATAATCTATTCTCCAGCTAATGCGTCAATAAGCTTCGAGCAACCTCCATCTTGGATGAACTTGGCATGATCATCAATATTCTCAAATTTTCTACCCACAATATCAGAACATTCAAATTCATAATCTGTATTTGGTAAAAATGCATTTTCGATCAGCTCCATTGCTTTAGGATCTTTAAATTCCATCTTAGTGTCTAATCCTTTATTCATAGTCATCAGCCATATTGCTGTTCCCAATGTACCACAGCCACCACCACATAAGCCAATACCTCCGGCAAGTCCTGCTGCCATCACTACATGTTTTTCTGAGGCACCCATTTTTCTTGCCAGTTCAGCTGTACAGCTAATTGGAGCAGATGGTATCTGGATATCTTTCTCAGAAAAAACATTATTGATCACGTTGAATGCTTTGGGTGCATATTTCCCGGATAAACCGAAACAGCTAAAGGTTTTACCTTTTATTAGGAATACATAAAGCATCTTTAAAGCTGATGATGAACTATCTAGATCAGTGATCTCAAGACAATTAATCTCTCCGGTACATGATTGGAATTCATCCACAAGCTTTTGTGCAGCCATAACTGCTCTAGTTTCCGCTTCTGGTCCCGGTCCAAAAAGATCGTATGCTCTGGCACCAGCAGCAAGAACAGCTCCCCAGATCATACCACACTGATAGCCATACTGCATGATACCACCTGCAAGTGGAGCAGAACCTTTTTCTTCTAATTGCTTTCTTTCATCATATGCTTCGTTGAGAACTCTCAACAAAGCAGCAGATCAGGTTCCCTCTCTCAGAAAGGAGCGTACTCCTTCGAATGATGATATCTTGGTTTTCATTAATCCTCCTTTTTGGGCATTAAGGAAGCAATAAACAAACCCAAACCAAGGCCAACCATAATTGAAGCTACAAAATAAAATACGTTTATGGTTAAGAAAACGAAACCTACACCAATACCAATCATCAAGCATCCACCAATTGCCAATGAACTTTTGTCATCTTTTTTCATTATTATCTCTCCTTTATATTTATAATCATTTCTCAATCTTCACTTTGAACATCGAAAAATCAGAAAATTCAACAATTAACATTTTATTTATCAATTGCGATTTATCAAATAAATTATTAATAATTTCCTGAGCCATCATCGAACCGATTGTAATAACTATTTGCGGTACAATCGGAACTGACACAGGAATATGAATACCTGGATAAATTTCTTTGAGTGATTGTGTTTTATTTGGAATAATAGTTGTGATTTGTCCAAAATCATTCTGCACACCACCATGCACAAGAAATTGATTCTCACTCACCATTTTTTCTAATTCAAATCTAGAAGCAAAATTATCTAAACAATCAGCAATTCCATCAAGATGGGGAAGATGCGGATCTTTTAAATCGGAAATATCCTGTTGAAATGTTTCAATTTCCAATTTTGGATTGATCATCTGCAATCTCTGTTTTGCAGTTTGAACTTTAGATTTTCCGATATCTTCTTGATCAAATAGTATCTGACGGTTTAAATTTGATATTTCAATAACATCTTTATCAATTAATACCAATTTTCCGATTCCTGCTCTTGTTAAAACTTCTGCAACAGTACATCCCAATCCGCCAACTCCTGCTATAAGGATTGAGGAATCAGCAATTATCTTTTGTTTCTCATCACCCCAGAATTTTACATTTCTAGAAAACATCTTCATTATCCTCCACCTCCTGGTGGGAATATATCTATGTTATCACCATCTTTAATTACTGTATTTAATTTATCCAAATGAAAAATGTTCCTACCATTAACCAGAATGATAGTTCCGGAAATTATTTCATGATATTCAATTAACTCAGATGCGAGATCTTTATTGGTTAATTCTTCAATTTTAGTAATTACATTATAAATTGAGATATTATCAGCAATAATATCTATCTCATTTTGTTCTATGAATGTTCTTAGTAAACTATAAAATTTTATTTTAATCATGTAGATGATGGAATTTTATAATTGTATTGTGTCAAATAAAAAACGCCTCGATATCGAGGCGTTTCAATCAATCAATCAACTATTTAAGCAACAGCATCTTCTTAGAAACGCTAGAAGTAGCTGTTTCCATTTTAATAAAATACATTCCACTTGCTGTAGAATCGCCATTGTTATTCTTCCCATTCCAAACAAAATTTATTGTTTGCACGATCTCATTATTCACAATTGTTTTAACAAGCTGCCCTTTAATATTAAAGATCTCAACTGTGATTGGTAATTGTATATCATTTTCATTAATAGAAAGTGAGATATTAGCTGTAGGATTAAATGGATTTGGATAAACAGAGATTGAATTAATAGCAGCTATGTTTACAGTATTTTCCTCTGAATTTGTTGGACCCAATTCATATGGTGTTGGCCCACCATAAGCACCCATATCATTTGTTGTTCCATCAATATCATTATAGATCGCATTTGGATGTCCGGCATCTACACATGGTGAACCAGACTGTAATTGCCAGTCAGCTAGTAGCCCAGCAAACCCAGTACCATCACCTGTTGTAGCCGAAACAAACATTGGATCTTCATCAATATTTCCAGTTCCTTCAAATCCATCTGAGATACAACTGTATGAGATTTCAGGAATATCTAAAGGAAAGTGAATTGTTCCATTATCAATAATTATTGAATTGATAATAATTGGAACTGAATTCAATAAGAACATCAAGTATGGAGTAGTATTTGTTGAAAGATTATTTGCAATTGTATTGTTCATCAT
>JABIME010000305.1 GCA_018654125.1 Candidatus Cloacimonadota bacterium | reverse complement strand
TTTTTGCGGGAATAAAAAGCAAGAAGATAATCTTCTGATGTGGTTAGATGGATGGAGTCAGGCTCTGGCAGAGATAAACAAACAAAAAACAGGATATTCTACCGATGGTCTGTTAGATGTGCATTTAGTAACCGATGAAGACATAAAAAATAAAACAAGTTTTGCAGTTAAGATAGGCGCAATTTCCGATGCTGCCAGACCACTGAAGGTAATAGATTAGATGAACTTCTTTTTTGTAACCGACCTGCACGGAATAATTTCCCGCTATCAATCTTTAATAAATGAGATAAAAAATGAGCTTCCTAACGTCGTTTTAATTGGTGGAGATCTGCTTCCCGGATTCAACACTTTGTATGGAGATTTCATCAATGAATATCTTATTCCTTTATTTGAAGATTTGAAAAATGAGCTAAAAGATAAATATCCAAAAATATTTATTATCATGGGAAACGATGATCCACGCATTGAAGAAGAAAAACTGATACAAGCAGAGGAAATTGGAATTTGGGATTACATACACGAAAAAAAAATTACTTATAAAGGTTTTAATTTTTATGGATATGCTTATGTTCCACCAACACCATTCAGGTTAAAAGATTGGGAAAAATTCGATGTTTCAAACTATATTGACATTGGTTGTATTTCACCTCTCGAAGGTTCTCGAACCGTAGAAGTAAAACCTGTAGATATTGAGTACTACACAATTGCCAAAGATCTGCAAAAACTAATGCCTGATGATCTTTCTAGAGCGATCTGTCTTTTCCATTCACCTCCATATCAAACTCATTTAGATCGAGCTGATCTTGATGGAAAAATAATTGATCATATTCAAGTGGATGTAAATGTGGGAAGTATTGCAATAAAAAATCTAATCGAAAATAACCAACCCAAGATCACGCTTCATGGTCATATTCATGAATCTTCACAGCTCACAGGACACTGGCAACAGAAAATAAAAGAGACATATTCCTATTCTGCTGCTTGGCTTGGAACAGAATTAGCATTAGTAAAGTTCGATCCGGAATTTCCAGAAAATGCTGAGCGAGTATTGCTTAAATAGATGAGGATATAATGTATAAAGAATTTAATGACAGAATTGTATTGGTAACTGGTGGAAGTACCGGAATTGGGAAAGCTACCGCTATTGCATTTGCACAAAGTGGAGCAAAAGTAATAATTTGTGGAAGACGTAAAAATGTTGGTAAACATACTGAAGCCGAAGGTGTGAAACATGGGTTACTGATAGAATTTTATAAGTGCGATGTTTCAGATCACGAACAAGTTAAATTGATGATCGCTTATATATCCAAAAAATATGGAGCGCTTCATTACGCTTTTAATAATGCCGGGATAGATGGAGAACGTGGCACTATTACAGAAACCACTTTACAAAATTGGAAGGAAACGATGGATATAAACTTGAATGGAATGTTCTATTGTTTGAAATATGAAATTCCTGAAATGCTAAAAGCAGGACTTGGTTGCATTGTGAATAATGCATCTGTTTCGGGGCATCGCGGATATCCGGGACTTCCTGCTTACATTACCTCTAAGCATGGTGTAAAAGGATTAACGAAAGCGGCAGCAACTGAATATGCGTCTCAGAATATCAGAGTAAATTCCATCTCACCTGGATTGATAATAACGCCCATATTCCCAGAAGAAAAACGTAATGATGAGAAATTTAAGCAATGGGTAGAAGCAATTGTTCCAATGAAGAGAATGGCAACTGCAGAAGAAGTTGCAAATTGTGTTTTGTGGCTTTGTTCAGACCAATCTGGTTATGTAACCGGAGATGACATGGTTATTGATGGCGGATTGATAAGTAGATAATGTTACTCTTTGAGGTTTTATGAAATATATTTTATGTTTAATTTTGTGCTTGTTCATCATTTCTTGTAATGCTTCAGAAACATTAACTTTTAATGAATTCCTTGATAATTATTCTAAAGAAGTTATCATACTTAATCCATCTACAGGAAGCTATCTTGGGCTAGATCCTTCCGGAGATTATTCTTACGATAAATCTAAGTTAACTGATAATTCGAAAGCGGCATATCAGCACGAACTGAAATTAGTTAACGAATACTTTCATAATGTAAAAAAAATTGATCAACTTTCTAACAAAAATACGTTAGAAAGTTCGGTCTTTAAACATTATTTACAAAATATAATAGCTACAGATGAATACCGTTACCATTATTACATGCTTAATTATATGTATGGATTTCATTCAAATCTCATGAGCTTGTTCACAGAAAATCATTCTATTTATGATGAGCAAGATATTAATGATTATCTATCTCGTATGGGACAGCTTGATAACTATTTCAATAATATTTTTTTAGAGCTGAAAAAACGTGAAAAACTCAATATTATTCCTTCAAAGATCATTTTAAATAAGCTGCAAAATATAATTGATGATTTTTTAGAGAAACGCCCTGTAGAGATGATCTATTATACTCATTTTGAGGAAAAGTTGAACGAATTAGAAGATGTTGATGCTGTGCAAAAACAAATTTATTTAGCTAGATGTTTGGATGCCGTGAACAGCAATATCGTTCCAAACTATAAGAATATTTCTACACATATAGATGAGTTAAAGAAAAAGACAGATAATACCGCAGGTGTTTGGAAGTTACCTGATGGTGAAAACTTCTATAAATTCTGCCTGCAAAAACATACAACTACAGATCTCACTCCTGAAGAGATCCATATAATTGGCTTGAATGAAGTTGCAAGAATTCAAGCAGAGTCTTTACAACGTTTTAAAAAATTAGGTTTTACTGAAGGAACATTTAGTGAAATTGAAGGACAATATTGGAACTCTATGCAAGGAGAAAAATTCAAATATCCTCAAAATGATAAAGGACGTATGCAAGCATTAAATGACTATTTACAGATAATCGAAGAGACAGATGAACGATTACCAACAGTATTTAGTAAGATCCCTTCAATTCCTGTTACAGTGCGAGCCGTGCCGCCACATAAAGAACAATTTGCCGGACAGTATTATGACAGAGCTCCACTTGATGGCAGCAGACCCGCCATATTTTATACAAACTTAAGTTGGCTTCCAAATAAGGCGGGAATGCAAACACTTTTACATCATGAAACAATTCCCGGGCATCATTTGCAAATTGCTTATGCTCAGGAACTAGCTGATATTCCAATGTACCGTAATTTCACTTTCTTTACAGCATTCATTGAGGGTTGGGCTTTATATGCAGAAAAACTTGCTTTTGAACAAGGTTGGTACGATGATATTTATTCTGAATTGGGTTATTTGAATTCCGAACTTTTCCGCGCTGTTAGGCTTGTTGTTGATACCGGAATTCATTACAAAAAATGGAGCAGAACTCAAGCTGCAGAATATATGAAAGAAAATCTAGGTTGGGCAAGCTATGGCGAGATAGATCGTTATTCTGTATGGCCAGGGCAAGCTTGTGCATATAAAATTGGTGAGCTAAAAATACTGGAGCTCCGAGAAAAAGCCAAGAAAGAATTAGGTGATGATTTTGATTTAAAAAAATTCCATGATGTGATCTTGCAAAATGGTGCTGTTCCATTGGATCTGCTTGAGGAAGTTGTGGATAAGTGGCTAATAAAATAGCCCTGTAAATTTACAGGGCTATTTCCAATATATTTATCTTAATTATTGATTCAATTTACTCAATCTGTTCAGTTCTCTTTTTCTATCAACTTCACTCAATAATTTCTTACGCATTCTTATGCTTTTAGGTGTTATTTCTAAAAGTTCATCGTCGTTAATATATTCCATAGCTTGCTCTAAACTGAACTGTCTTGGAGGAGCTAGCTTAATAGAATCATCAGATCCAGAAGCACGAACATTTGTAAGTTTCTTACCTCTAACCACATTTAAAACCAGATCATTCTCACGAGAATGTTCTCCAACTATCATTCCAGCATAAACTTCCACAACCGGACCAATAAACAAAATTCCTCTAGCTTGAAAATTATATAACGAATACGCAGTAGATGTACCTTTTTCCATAGCTATCAAAACTCCACGAGTTTTTCGATCCATGTCACCTTTATAAAACTCATATTCATAAAAACTGTGATTAATGATACCGGTTCCGCGAGTTGTTGTTAGAAATTCATTTCGGAAACCAATTAAGCCACGAGCGGGAACTTTAAATTCTAAACGTGTATAACCGTCACTGCCAGTTACCATATCCATCATTTCACCTTTTCTTACACCAAGCATCTCGATAACTGTTCCCACAAATTCATCAGAAACATCTATAACTGCCAACTCAATAGGTTCAGTACGCTTTCCATCTAACTCACGGAAGATAACTCTTGGTCTGGAAACTTGAAATTCATAACCTTCTCGACGCATATTCTCGATAAGAATAGCAAGCTGAAGTTCACCTCGTCCCTTAACGGTAAACTCATCTCTATTTTCTGTATGTTCAACAACAATACTCACATTGGTTTGAAGTTCTTTTTGTAATCTATCCCAGATATTCCTGGAGGTTACGTATTTACCTTCATTTCCGGCAAATGGAGAATCATTTACCTTGAAGGTCATTGATAAGGTTGGAGCATCGATCTCAATTATTGGAAGCGGCTTGGGATCCATTTTACAGGCTGCAGTTTCACCTACATCAACCCGTTCCATTCCAGCCAAGGATACAATATCTCCAGCATAAGCTGTTTTTATCTCTTTCTTTTTAAGTCCTACATATTGGAATATTTTGGAAATTCTATAGAGTAATCTCTCACCGTCACGCTTAAGTAATACAACTTCTTCACCTTGCTTCACTTGTCCATTTGTAATCTTACCTGTTCCAATTTTGCCTAAATAATTATCATATTCAATTGCTGAAATCAACATTTGAAATGGTTTAAATTCATCACCTTCAGAATCTTTCACTTTATGAATGATCGTTTCAAATAATGGAACTAAGTCAGTATTTGTATCTTCTAATTCATATCTGGCATAACCATCTTTTCCTGATGCGTAAAGAACAGGAAAATCTAACTGACTATCATTTGCATTAAGCTCAACAAACAGATCAAATACCATCTCTAGTACATCAGCAGGTCTAGCGTTGGGTCTATCAATTTTATTTATTACAACAATTGGATCTATTCCTAATTCCAAAGATTTCTTAAGTACGTATTTTGTTTGCGGCATCGGTCCTTCAAACGCATCAACTAATAACAAAACAGAATCAACCATCTTCATAATACGTTGAACTTCACCACCAAAATCAGCGTGGCCTGGTGTATCGACTAGATTTATTTTGTAATCTTTATAAGAAAGTGAAGCATTTTTGGAAAATATAGTTATTCCACGTTCTCTTTCCAGATCATTACTATCCATAACTCGTTCAGCAACTTTTTGATTATCTCTAAAAACACCAGAGTGCTTTAATGCTCCATCTACCAATGTTGTTTTACCATGATCAACATGAGCGATGATAGCAACATTTTTAATTTTTCTCATTTTTCCTCAATTTCATATTTTCTTAAAGAGTTCTGTAAAATTGGAAAATAGTTGTCTTTCTTAGGACGAAATCACAAAGACCTTCAGCGAAGAATCTCATTATTGGTGAAGATTCTTTTTTAAAAGAACAACTTGCAAGACTCATCAGAATGACAAAATATTCATTTATTCAGAACTTATTACTTTCTTAGTGTCTTAA
>JABIME010000304.1 GCA_018654125.1 Candidatus Cloacimonadota bacterium | reverse complement strand
TCACTGTTCAAAGAAGATCGGTTGAAAAAGCGAGAAAACCAATAGAAAGTAGAAACTTCCTACTATAAGAGATAATAATCAGTTAATCGGATCGAAAATGATAGACATAGCCCCAATTGAGACAAGGAACAACAGGGTCATTTGCAAGATTACCGATATCATCTCTCCACGGTGCTGCAAGCCCAATTTCAAAAAAGAATCCCTTATAATTTATGCTATAAGAAATTCCTGTAGCTCCATACCTGTAATCAGCTCCAGGATCACTACCGACAACCCAACATGTTACAAGATTAATACTCTGCTGTAATTTAACTGAGTCATAGAAGGCATAACCCAAATTGAATTGGAATTCGTGAAGGTCATTGTTCAAATACATCCCGGTTAAACGAATACCTGTGCTGTTCCACCAGTATCCAATGCTGGGGCGGATAAGCATAGATTTGGTAATACCCAGTTCTGGGTATGAGAGTTTGCTCTGTTTCTCAGCTCCGAAAGCATTCGTACAGAGCATAATTACAACTGCCAGTAATATACATCTAAATATTTTTGGTTTTCTATTACTCATAAATGCTCCTTTGTATTTTTTTAAAATCTTAGTACGGCAGAAGTGTACTATTTTAAGATCAATCCAATAAGTGCAAATAACAGAGCCAGGTTCATAGAAATTATATAGGAATAAAACCAACCACCGGTTTTTCCTGTTTTTTCTTTGGTAATTTTGGCATATTCATGGATGTATTTTAAGATGAGTACCCTTAAGAATAGATAGTTGATTTTATGTCCGCGTTTAGATAAAAAACTGGTGATCGCAATAGAAGAAACAGCCCCCCATGCTATACTAATTAGCGCTAATCCAAGAAAAATCTCTAACATAATATCCTCCTGAAATTCTTCTATCCTATTGAAATATTGTAAGATAGATGTCAAGTATAATAAAAAAGCCTGCTGTATTTCAGCAGGCTTAATATAACTATATTTATTGTTTTAAACGAAGAATTTCTTTAATTTACTAAAGAAGCTTTTCTCTGGATTTAATTTCTTTTCGGAATCAAATTTTGCCAGTTTTTCAAATAGATCTTTTTCTTCTGAATTTAATCTGGTGGGAGTTATTACATGAATTTTAATAAACAGATCTCCATGATATGATGAATTCACATGAGGTAGACCTTGAGAACGTAATCGGAACACCTTACTGCTTTGTGTTCCAGCAGGAATTTTCATCTTAACCTTTCCGGTTAATGTTGGAACCATTATATCTGTTCCCATTGCAGCTTGAGAAAAACTTATAGGAAATTCACAAACAAGATCTGCATCTTGGCGTTCAAAAATATTGTGCTCTTTTTCTTGAATATGAACTAAGATATCACCATGCTCTCCACCACGCTTCCCCATATTGCCCTGACCACGAAGGCGGATATATTGTCCCTCAGAAACGCCTGCAGGAATTTTTATACTGATGGTTTTTGCTTTTTTTGTACGTCCTTCACCTCTACATTTTGGGCAGCGATTTTTAATGATCTTTCCTTCACCATGGCAGGAAGGACATTCCACAACTGTTTGCATTTGACCAAATAATGAGCGTGTCATTTGCCGTACCTGACCAGAGCCATTACACTGACTACAAGTTTCTACAGAGCCATCTTGAGAACCGGAGCCATCGCAAGTTTCACAAGTATCTTGAATGTTTATCTTTATTTTTTTACTGATCCCTTTGGCAATTTCTTCTAAGGTGAGAGAGAGAGAGATTTGCAGATCTTCACCTTGATTACTTCTTCTTCTACCTCTGCCGCCGCCAAAACCAGAACCGAACAGACCTTCAAAAATACTGCCAAGTCCGCCACTTCCAAAAATATCAGAAAAATCTGAGGCATGTGAAAAATTATCCCAGCCAAATCCACCACCACCAAAAGCACCTTCCATTCCAGCATGACCAAACTGATCGTATCTCTGCTTCTTGCTGTCATCACTTAGAACTTCATAGGCTTCCGATGCTTCCTTAAACTTCTCTTCAGCTGCTTTATCGTTGTTGTTTTTGTCGGGATGATACTTCATCGCCAATTTGCGATATGCTTTTTTTATCTCAGATGAATTAGCATTTTTATCTAATCCCAAAACTTCATAATAATCTCTCTTTGCCATCATACTCCCTTTAATAATTCAACCTTGCAAAGCGTTAACTCCGCAAGGTAAAATTCTATATCGATACAATTTATGTTTTGTGCTTAACTATTTTTCTTCTTCGTCTACAACTTCAAAATCAGCGTCTACAGGTCCATCTTTTTTTGGTTCTTGCTGCTGATTCTGTCCACCCATTTTGCTTGGATCAAAATCTGCATTTCCCATATTAGGATTTGTTCCGCCTTGAGCTTGTTGCTCTTTTTGCATTTCTGCATAAATTATCTCACCAATTTTTTGAGCCTTTTTGGCAAGATCATCACGAACTGCTTCGTATTCTTCTTTGGAAGCTGAATTTTTATTAAGCTCTTCAAGTTTTTCTTTAGCTTCCTTTATCGCTTCTTCGATAGGTTTCTTTTCATCGTCCTTCAACTTATCACCATGCTCTTCCATACTTTTTTCTGTAGAGAATATAAGAGTATCAAGTTCGTTACGAGCGGTAATTGATTCTTTTTGTTTTGCATCTTCATCAGCATGAGCTTCAGCATCTTTTACCATTCTTTCAATTTCACTTTCATCCAAAGAACCAGTTCTTTCTATCTTGATAGACTGTTCTTGCCCTGTTCCCTTATCTTTTGCGTGAACGTGTAAAATTCCATTTGCGTCAATATCAAAAGTTACTTCAATTTGTGGAACACCACGTGGTGCAGCAGGAATTCCGGTAAGCTCAAAGTTACCAAGTCTTCTGTTGTCTGCAGCCATAGAACGTTCCCCTTGAAGAACTACAATGCTAACGGCCGGCTGATTATCTGCAGCAGTTGAGAACACCTGGCTCTTCTTAGTTGGAATGGTTGTATTTCTTTCTATAAGTGATGTCATTACGCCACCAAGAGTTTCGATACCCAAAGAGAGTGGAGTTACATCAAGAAGTAGAATGTCATTAAGGTTTTCATCACCTGCCAAAATTCCACCCTGAATAGCAGCACCAACGGCAACAACTTCGTCAGGATTCACACTCTTATTAGCCTTTTTACCGAAGAATTTTTCTACAGCTTCTATAACTGCAGGAACTCTTGTGCTTCCACCTACAACAAGGATTTCATCAATGTCACTAGCAGAAAGTTTAGCATCTTTAAGTGCAATTTTACAAGGATCTATTGAACGTGCAACAAGACCACTGATCATTCTGTTGAATTGTGCAAGTGAAAGATCAAGATTAAGGTGTTTTGGTCCGGAAGCATCTGCTGTAATAAATGGCAGATTGATGTTTGTTGTTGGGGTTCCAGAAAGTTCGATCTTAGCTTTTTCTGCAGCTTCTTTAACTCTTTGCAGCGCCATAGCATCACCAGAAATATCTACACCTTCACTTTTCTTGAATTCTTCAAGGATCCAATCCATAATCTTCTTATCGAAGTCATCTCCACCGAGGTGAGTATCACCGTTTGTAGATAAAACTTCCACAACGCCTTCTGCAACTTCCAATATTGAAATATCAAATGTTCCACCACCAAGGTCATAAACAGCTACTTTTTCTTCTTTTTTACTTTCGAGTCCGTATGCTAATGCAGCAGCAGTTGGCTCATTTATGATTCTTTTAACATCTAGTCCGGCAATTTTACCAGCATCTTTTGTAGCTTGTCTTTGAGCATCATTGAAATATGCAGGAACTGTAACTACAGCTTCTGTGATCTCTGTTCCAAGATGGGCTTCTGCAGTTTCTTTCATTTTTATAAGAACCATTGCAGAAATTTCTTGAGGTGTGAAATCTTTATTTTCTACATCAATATGAACTGTAGCTTCACCGAATTTTCCACCTTTTATTTGATAGTTAACATTTTGAATTTCAGAGCCAACTTCATTAAGTTGTCTTCCCATAAATCTTTTAATTGAAGAAACTGTATTCTTCGGATTTGTAACAGCCTGACGTTTTGCCAGCTGTCCTACTAATCTTTGTTTGTCTTTTGTAAAAGCAACTACAGATGGTGTAGTTCTTGTACCTTCTGCATTTTGAATAACGGTTGGTTTTCCACCTTCCATTACACTAACGCAAGAGTTTGTTGTTCCAAGGTCGATTCCAATAATCTTTCCCATAATATCCTCCATTATGCCTTATTCTTTTTTTTCTTATCTTTATTAGTTTTTACTGCTTCCGGCTTTTCTCCGTTAGAAACTGCTACACGCGCAGGCCTTATAACCTTTGAGTTCATTGTGTAACCGTTTTGTATAACAGCCGCGATCTTATTATCTTCTAATTCGGAAGGAATATGAGCCAGAGCTTCATGAAACTGTGGATCAAATTCTTCTCCAAATGCTTCTATCTTTTCTACACCTTCTTTTTTTAGAACTCCATCCAATTGTTGAAAAATGAGTTCAATTCCTTTTTCATACGATTCACGATTTTTTTCTGCTTCAGGATGCATCGCGCGTTCGAAATTATCTAGTACATCACAAAGTTCTAGTACGATTCGCTCAGTAGCATTTTTTATCCAATCAGATTTCTCTGAGATGGTTCTACGTCGGTAATTCTCAAACTCTGCAGCACTGCGTACCCACTTATCTTTAAGCTCTGCATTTTCTGCTAAAAGATTTTGATACTTCTCTTCAAGTGTGAGTACTTTCTTCCGCTTCTTTTCTTCTGGCTTTTTTTCACTTTTTTTCTTTGTCATTTTTTTGGTACCACCATTCCTTTTTTCGTGGTTTCTGTTATTATGTTCGCAATATCTCTAATTATTGCTATATTTTTTGCATAATTCATTCTTATTGGTCCTAAAACTCCTAAATATCCAGGAATTCCAAAGATCTCATATTTAGCAAAGATCATTGCATAATTTGTGAATTCTGGCTGAGCAAAATCTTCACCCATCAAAATGTTCCAAGAGCTGGTCTCTTTTTCCTGCATCAAGTTTATCAGGTGATCTTGCCTTTGCATAAAATTAAGAAAAGTCAGAATAGATTTTTTATCATTGAATTCCGGTTGTTCCAAAAACGAAATATTTCCATCAAAATGAATATAATAGTTGTTGATCTCAGAAAAAGCATTTTGAAGCTCTTCTAGGAATTGCTTTAAAATAATATTCTCTTCGGTAACTTTTTCTGCAAGTTCTTCCAAAACAGTATTTTGAATATCAAATATTCTCTGACCTGCCAAAGTATCATTTATATAACGAACGATTGCTTTGAGCTGAGTAGGAGAAATATTGTGATCACATTTTAAGATAACTGTTTTATCAAGGCCGGAATCTAAACTTACCACAAAGAGTAGTTTGTCACTTGATATTTTAAAAACATCAAGCTTTTCTAAGTAGCCATAAGATACTTCTGGCTCTGCAACAAAGCTAAGCTGATCTGTTTCACGCGCAAGTAGTTGCATAATATAATGTAGAGCAAGTGGTGTATCTTTATAATGTTTTATAAGAATATCACGCAGGATATCGGCTCTTTCAAATTGAGTTTTAGCTATTTCATTGGCGCTTTTTTCAATATAAGTACGGTAGCCAGTAATGGTTGGAATCCTACCGGCAGAAGTATGAGGTTGATAGATAAGGTTAGCTTTTTCCAGCTTGTTCAGATCTATCCTAATTGTTGCGGGGCTTGTATTTTCTAAATATTTTTCGCAGATCAGTTTAGAAGATATTGGCTCACAAGAGATAGCATATTCTTCTACAACATGCTTCAGCACCTGCCCTCTACGAATTTCATTCTTTTTCATCTTATTTCCCCTTCAATTATTAGCAGAAATTATTCTCAACTGCTAACTAGGGACAATTTAATTTCGATAATTCAAATGTCAAATCATTTTTTAGCAGACAAACCAAAAGAGTGCTAATAAATCGTTAGGTGTTCTGTTGCTCCGCTTTCTGCAAATTTCCAAAATTAATATTAAGTTATTTATTTGACATTAATATTGATTATTCAAGACAATCTCACTAATAAAATAGGAGTTAATTATATGAATGGAATTATATTCTTTAAAACAAAGAGATTAGATCTGATAAAGAAATTCTATCTTGAAGAAATTGGTTGTACTGTCTGGCTAGAACAAGCCGATTGCTGTATTTTCAAATTTGGAAATATGCTATTTGGTCTTTGCGATAGGGAAGTTGTAGATAGTTGTGGAATGATAACATTCTTTTATGAAACAAAAGGAGAAGTTGATGCGATATATTCAAGATTTTATACAATTGCAGAAGACAAACCAAAGATGAATCCGAAATATAGAATTTATCATTTCTTTGCGAAAGATCCTGAAGAGAGAATAATTGAATTTCAATGGTTTGAAAAGAAGATGAAAATTTAACTACTTTTTGTTTTTCACAAATCTATCAAACCATTCTATCATTTCTGCAAGAACATGAAGCCCGGATCTTCTAGCTCGATAACCATGACCCTCATAAGG
>JABIME010000303.1 GCA_018654125.1 Candidatus Cloacimonadota bacterium | reverse complement strand
GGTAGTTTTGAAGCCAGATTTGGAGCAGTTGAAATAGTTGGTGTTGATACATTTGGTGTTTACACATGGTTCCCACAAGATGAGACTTGGGTAGATGCAGCTATTGCTGGTGGTGCAAACTGGTATGAAGATACCGAGCATATTTGGACTAACTATATTGCAAAAAAGGAGACTACATGGACAGTAGGTGGAGCATTTCCTGTTACCAACAATTCTGTGTGGGTTGGTGATGCTGAACTTTGGATAGAAGGTGAAGTATATGGAGCACAAACTTGGGCAAGTGCTGATACCGTATTTATAGTTGATGATATCACTTATGCAAATACAAATGCCGGAACACCTCCAGATGTTATAGGTAATGTTAATCTTACAGATTACTTTGGACTGGTTTCGGAGAAGAAGATTTTGATTAGATATAAGCATAAAGATCCTTTTGATGATGATATGGCTCTGCGCGACGGTAATTGTAATGATGTAATGCTTTATGGTGCATATGCTGCAATTGGAGAAGGTGATGAAAATATTCATGGGGTAATGTCATGTCATTATGATGGCATATTCACTTTCCAATATCATCATCCTCATGGCTCTACACCAGATTTCACAGCACAAAGTCCATATATTTCTCAGGAATATACACTGAGGCTTATAGACACAGGTGGTAATGGCTGGGAAGGTGCAGAAATGGATGTTTACATTAATGGAGAATTACTTCTGGAAGATATTACATGCTACAATGCTTTAAGTACACATCTTTTTAATGTTGATAATGGGGATGTTATTGAAACAGTTTATACTGCGGGTACAAATGAAGGTGAAAATCTGTATGAACTACTTGATTCTGAAATGAATATATTTTTTGCTGACGGGCCTAATCCTGGTCCAGGTTTAATTGATCAGACATTATTCAATTTACCTGAAACAGATACAACATATACTTATGTAGATTTGCATAAATTTATATTCCCACCAAATGGAGCAGCACCACCAAATGTTGATGGTTTTGAACTTCATGGTAGTAATGATCCTTGTGGATACCCTAACCCAGACATAGCATATTTCAATTCATTTCCAAACCATGGACCTAACTATACATATCCTAATGGTACAGATTATCCATGGTATAACCCGGTTTGGCCGGAGCCATTAAATGATATTGTCTATGAAAGAGGAGATCTTACCATTTTTGGAGCGATAGCTCAAAGAAGACGTGGATTTATCCATCGTTCAGGAACTGACCCGTATAACCACCCAAATAATGAATGGGAAATGGATGAATATCATTATAATGGTACTCATGGATCAACTGGTTATGATAAAGATTATCATTATGACAAACGTTTGATGTATGTTCAACCACCGGATTTTCCACAAATTTATGAAGGTTGGGGAGAGACAACTCTAACGGCATTTGAGAAACAATCGTGGTTCTATAAAACTCCACCTGATAACTTTATAGAATCTACACAATAGAAAAAATAGATAGATAGATAAAAAAAATGACTAAAAATGTGAGGTTACATGGCTAAGACGAAAACAGTTAAATTCAAAGAGTCTATCGGATTGGACATAGGTAATCACAGCATCAAGATGGTACATCTAAAGAAAACACATCATGGATACAAACTACTAAATTGTGAAAGCCTATCAACAATTCCGGAAGGAATAGAACCAGTATTCTCAGATCTATCTCCCGACCGCTACGGTCCAATATTAGCTCAACTTATTAAAACGATGAAGCTGAAGCCAAAAAAAATTAAGCATCTCGTTTCTTCGATAGGTGGAGATAATACAAGTATAAAGCAGATTAAAACGATTTTCCTACCTGATGAGGAACTGGAATCTGCTTTGTTCTTTGAGGCTAAGAAGCACTTACCAATTAGCGGTGCAGAGATGAATCTGGATTACCAAGTTCTAAATGTAGAAGAGAAGACCAATAATATGAATATCTTACTTGCATCATCAACTAAAGCATTATTAACAGATCATTCCAATGCCTTATCAAGTGCTGGGTTAGCACCGGGTATTGTAGATCTGGAATCTTTAGCTGTAGCTAACAGCTATATTTTTAATAGTGAAGAAGAAGAAGGAGTATATGTTATTCTTAATGTTGGAGCGTTCAAAACCAATATGATTATATACAGCACTGCCTCAAAATTCTTTGCTCGTGATATCGCCTACGGTGGACACAATTTCACTAAAGATATTATGAAAAAACAAAAGATTTCTTATGAAGAAGCAGAGAGATATAAAATTGAGAATGGTTTAAAAGAGAGTGATACTAAGAAAGATAAAACTTCTATTATTGCTTTAGATATAACAGAAAAGAATACGGCAGAACTTATTGCTCAAGAAGTAAAAAGATCACTCCGATTCTATGTGAAAGAAGCAGGGAACAGTGATTTCAGAAAGATCTTGCTAGTTGGTGGAAGCGCTAACTTAAAGGGACTTCCAGAATTTATCACTGAGCAACTTCAAATTCCAGCTGAAGTATTTAATCCCTTCGTTAATCTGGAAGATTCAGACAGACCAGGAACAACAAATGATCCACAATTTGCTATTGCTCTAGGTTTGGCAATGAGACCGGAATAGAGGGGTGATAATGAAAACATTTTATTTTAAAATAAATCTTAATAAGTTCGGTGAATTAAAACAAAAAGCTGAAGCAGAGAAGAGAACCTTTAAAATTTCTGCTATAAGTTACGCTGCTATATTTCTTATTGCAACTATTATTGCGATAATATTCAGCAGTAATTTAAGCGGCAAAATTAAGAACCGAAGTGCACTTCTTAACAGTATCCGTGATGAGATAAAAACTTATAAAGTTAGTGGAGAGTTTCTCTCATCTAAAGATCTGGCAAGACTAAATAACATAAGCTCCGAAAGGATCTTTTGGACACAAAAGCTGGTAGCATTATCAGAAAAAACAACTGATAAAATAGCTATAACACATTTCTCTTTTAAGAGTAATAAGCTAAGTCTTTTTGGTATTACACGTCTTGATAGAGATCAAAAAGAGTTTGACTTGATCAATGATTTTATTGTAGAACTTAATAATAATGATCAAATTAGTTCAGACTTTCCAAAAATTCAATTTGTGAAATCCAGTAAAGATAAGGAAAAGGATGTAGATATTCTCCGTTTCCAGATCGATTGTATTTCTAAAAGTTACACTGGAAAGGGAGGTAGAAAATGATGAAGCAAAGATATCTACTTCTTTTGTTTGTGATGATACTAAGTACACTATGTTTCTTCTATTTCAGCACAAACAGTGTTAATTCAAAAATCGATAAGATCGATGACTATGATGAAGCAATAAAAGAAGAACAAGAAAAACTGAACAGTGCTAAGGTACTTAATGATCAACTTCAAGGGGTATCTAAAGTTATTAAGAAAAGCATGACTAGCGATAGTGAATTTGCTATTGATGATGTTAATGAATTTGTACAAAAACTAGCAGCTTTAACAGATAAGTACAAAATCTCTATTGATTCAGTTTATCCAAAGGTTGTCTCATCTAATCAATCGTATCTTGTGGAACAGGAATATACTCTTTCGGTTGCCTGTACATTTATTCAGATGGGTAAGTTTCTATCTGAATTGGAATCTTTCGATCATATTATAAAGATTAAAACTCTTGATGTAAGACCAATGAAAGAAGACAAAAATAGTTCTTTCGAAGAAATATTAGAGACTAGATATAAAGTTACTTTTGAGTTATCTGTCTTTATGATCATCAAGGAGGCATAATCATGGAAGAAAAATATTTAAAAGATCTAGTAATAGCATTAATTGTAATTCTCCTTATTGTACTTGGTGTAAAGTGTAACAACCTTTATAGCAAAATCAAGGTTGTTCCTGTAGATTCTAAGTATGAAAAGTTAGCCTTAAGTGACAATTTGTTCAACCAGATACAAAACATAGAGCAATCTATTCAGGATAGAAAAGAATTTGTTTTCACAGTTAAAAAAGATCCATTAGAGCAAAATCTTATCGTAAAAACTATCCAGGATCTGGAAAAGCAATGGCGACAAGAAGTTGAGAATATGGTTCGACTTGAATCAACAATTGTGCCGGAAGTTGGTAAAAAAAGAGCTGCGATCTCTCATAAGGGTAAAACAGAGCTCTATACAATTGGTGATGATTTCAAATATGGGGTCATTAAAGATATTCGTCAGGGTGAGATAGTCTATTCCTATAAAGGAAGAGATAACATTCTTACTCTTCAGAAACTTCCGGACAAACCAGAAGCGATTCAAGACGATAGTGAAATTTCAACAGAAAGAAAATATAATTGGTAATATAAAGGAGAATGTATGAAAAGTAACAGCAAATTATTATTGTTGTCATTAACTGTAATGATATTGTTATCTGTGAATGTTCTTGCAGCAGAGACATCAGACCTTCTAACAAAGAAGATCACATTAGATGCAGAGGATGCTTCAGTAGCAACGATCATTTCAACAATGGCAAGATTGAGTGACTGTAACATCGTATTAGCGATGGAAACAGAAGCTAAAGATGAAAAAGCAGAAGAAAAGAAGATCACCATCCATATTAAAGAAGTTCCAATAGAACAAGCTCTTGCGCTTGTTGTAAAATCTATCGGATTATCTTATCGCCTTATTGGTGATAAAACATTTATAGTTGGTGACAGAGCCAGAATCGAAGAAGAGATTGGCGAAAGAACATACGTTATGCAGTTAAATTATGTTGATGTAAATAAGATAGTTACTGCTCTTTCTATTATGCCTGGAGAATCTATTGCAATAGAAGGTCAGAATGCAATTCTTGTTCGAGCAAATCCAGAAACTTTTGCTGAAATAAGCAAGAGAATCGAAGAGATCGATGTTCCACAAAAGCAGATCGAGATCAGAGCTCGTTTAATAGAGATCTCTGTAACTGAAGCTGAAAGATATGGAATAGATTGGTCAAAACTTAATAGCTTAACAACAATTCTTGCGGAAAATCCAAAATCTGCAACAGGAACCGGGTTACCATATAACTTTACTGATGATACTGGTGAAACACCATATGGCGATCTCTCACCATTTGGTCAGATCCCAGAAGATATGTATTTCCAAAGAATGGAAGAACTTGGTGATGTTGGTCACTTTAGTCGTCAACTAACAGCATTTGATATAACTATAGATTGGTTAATGCAGAATAATGCTGCAAAACTTCTTACAGATACAAGAATTACAGCATTAAATGGTGAAGAAGCAGAAATTCATATTGGCGAAGTTGTGCCTTATATTGCTGAAGATAATGAAAAGCAAATCCAGGTTGAACGTGAAGAAGTTGGAATTAAACTTAAAGTAAAACCTACTGTTAATTCAGAAGGTCAAATTACAACAAGGATCGAGCCAGAAGTTAGTTCAGTACTCGAATTAGTTGGTGGATACATTCCAAGAACTAAAGTTAGAAAAATTACTTCTACAGTAACAGTTCCAGATGGAAGAAGAATTTTTGTTGGTGGTTTGTTAAATACTACAATGTCTACAACTGTAAACAAAGTTCCAATTCTTGGTTCTATTCCTTTCTTAGGTAAATTATTCCAGCATAAAGTTAAATTGATGGAAAAAACAGATTTAATTATTGAGATCACTCCTCGCGTAGTTACTTTTGAGGGAGATGATTATGAAATTGAAATTGATGAGAAACTTGAAATGAGATTAATCAAAGAAAAGGGTTCTGAATAATTTCAGAATGGAGGAATAATGAAATATCCAAAAATGATCTTATTAGCCTCAATCGCCATTTTAGTTGTTGGTCTTATGCTTACAGCTTGTGACAATAGAGTAATAGATCCTTTAGATTACACAATTGCAAGCATGACTTCAGATACATCAGTAATTTATTCTGATGGTGATGACATGACTTTTGCAACTATCCAGGTTATGGTTAAAGATAGTGATAATTTCGCTGTTTTTGAGCAACCAGTTCAATTTAGAACTAACTTGGGTTATTTAACTCCGGCAGAAGCTATAACAGATAGTAGCGGTATTGCTACTGTTAAATTCCATGATGGAAATGCTTTTGGTGCAGCAACTATTGAAGCAATAGTAGGAAGCATTTCAGAAACACTTGATATTTATATTGATGGTGTACCACCACAAGATGTAAGTTCAATTGGTTTTGATACTTCAGAACAAGTTGAAATTAGTGTTCAGGGAACAGGTGGCGTTGAGACTTTTGAACTTGTAGCAAGTCTTTATGATAATTCAGGTCAATTGATCTCTCAACCAAAAGATGTTTTATTCGAATTACTTTATGCACCTGATGGAACAAACATTAACAACGATGGTTTAACTGCAACAACAACATCAATTGCAGGAAAAGCATCTGTAAATATTAATAGTGGTGAGTCTTCAGGTATTGTTACTTGTAGAGTATCTACTCAAACTTTAAGTGGCGCTACCGTTTTTGCAACAAAGTCTAATATCGTTGTTGCCAGTGGTTTTACTCATACTGTAGAATTCGCTATTGGTGGTCATAGCTCTGGAGTAGAAATGGGTAGTGGTATGTGGAAAGTTCAAATCTCTGCACTCCTGAATGATATGGAAGGTAACCCTGTAGCATCTGGTACTGCTGTATTCTTCTCACTTCCAGAAGAACCAGAATGGGCATCTGTTGTTGCTGCTGCTTATGTTAACAACCAAAATGCTCTTGGTGATTCTCTACCTGGTGTTGCTTATTCATATCTAAATTATGATGGTTCACATACAAATGATACAGTTATTGTGAGAATTGAAACAGGTCTTGGTGACATCTTTGAGGGTGAGTTAGTACTTCCTATCCAATTCCCTTCTATAGATATCGCAGCTGTTCCGCTTCATGTTGACTGGTGGGCGATTCCACCAGATCCACAATATAAATCTACAGAGATTAGAATTACAGTACTTGATGGACAGAATAATCCAATTGATAATCAGATCGTTGTTTTCTCTACAACACTTGGTTATCCACAAGAACCATATCCACCAGATACTGGTGACCAGTTCACAGGTCTTACATCTATAGTAGATGGAGAACATGGAAGACTTAATAAAGAAGTGGAATTTTATTATGAAGAATGCCCACCTCCAATTCCTTCTCCACCAGGAACAACAACTGGTACAGTTACAGCTCAGATACTTGGAACAAACACAACTAATCAGGTTACAATAATACTGAGAAGATACGTAAATTAAAGTAAGTAGGAGAAGAATAAATGAGTTTTAATCCTCAATTTGCCAGGTTAGGTGAAGTATTAGTTCATCTTGGTGTTGCTAATGAAGAGCAAATTACTGAGGCAGCACAGAAGCAGAAGAGTTTCGGACTTAAGATCGGGGGAACATTATTAAAACTCGGTATTATTTCTGAGAAAGATCTGCTGGATGCACTACATCTTCAGCTAGAATACGATATAGTTAAGGAAGATGAACTTCTTGAACTTGACTCTGAAATAGTGAAACTAATTCCAGAACCATTTGCAGTGGAAAATAGAGTTATTGCCTTGCGCAAGCAGGAAAACACTATGATCGTTGCAATGACAGATCCAGACAATATTGTTATTCACGATAGTCTGCAGAAACTTTTGGGATTGAATATACTTCCAATGCTTATTGGTGATTCTGTTTTAACGGATACTCTTGAGAAATATTACAAGGGTATCCGAACATCTTCTCAAGTGGAAGATGCTGTGGGTAATTTTGAATTTGTTGCTGTTGATGAAGATGAGAACGAAATCACAGTTGATAGCAAAGGTGATGCCGATGCACCAGTTGTGAAACTTCTTAATCTCATTATTACTGAAGCTATAAAATCTAATTCTACAGATATTCATATTGAACCACTAACCAATAATACTCGTGTTAGATTTAGAATTGATGGTGCGCTACGTGAAGTAATGTCACCACCTATCGGACTTCACGCTGGAATGGTTTCACTTGTTAAAGTAATGTCAAAATTGAATATTGCAGAAAGAAGATTGCCACAGGATGGTCACATTTCACTTAAAACATCATTAAAAAGTGTAGATGTGAGAGTTTCTATTACACCAACAGTTACCGGAGAGAAAGTTGTGATGCGTCTTTTGGACAAAGGGGAATTTGGCTTCAGCCTTACAACTCTTGGTTTTACTGATGAAAATCTCAGTATTTTTCATAAATGGATCAAGCGTCCTTATGGAATTACTATTGTTTCCGGACCTACAGGTAGTGGAAAATCAACAACACTTCATGCTGCATTGAAAGAAATTAAAAATATCGAAAATAATATTGTAACCGTTGAAGACCCTGTTGAGTACAGACTAGATGGTATCACACAGATCGAAGCTAAAGAAAAAATTGGCTTAACTTTTGGTAAAGCTCTTCGTTCTGTTCTTCGTCAGGACCCCGATATCGTACTTATTGGTGAGATCCGTGATGAAGAAACTGCTGATATTGCCATCAAGTTCTCACTTACTGGTCACCTAGTGTTCACAACACTTCATGCAAATGATGCTCCTTCAACAATAACACGACTTGTTGATATTGGTATCCCTGCATATCTGGTTGCCTCTTCATTGAATCTTGTTCTTGCTCAGCGTTTGGTTAGAAAGATCTGTTCCAATTGCATCGAAGATTACACTCCTAAAAAAGAAGAACTCATTTCTGCTGGTATCACTGATGAGCAAGCAAAAGAGATCAACTTCAAAAAAGGTAAAGGATGTGTTCATTGTGACAACACTGGATATTCTGGAAGAACAGGTATCTTTGAGATCATTGAAGTTAATTCTGAAGTTAGAAAGCTTATCTTTGCTGGAGAAAATCAGGATGTTATCCGAGAAGCAGCAATCAAGAACGGAATGCATTCGCTACATGCTAGTGGTATTGATAAGATGAAATTGGGAATAACAACAATTAATGAAGTTGTTAAACTGACGGTTTCGGATGAATAAATTCGTTAATTAATAAGGAAATAATATGGCAGTTTTTCAATATACAATCAAAGACGTAAAAGGGCTTCGTGTAGAAGGAACTTTAAAAGCTACTTCTATGGATGAAGCCGTTGATAAGTTAACAAAAGAAGGTAGCATTATTATCTCGGTAAAACCGGGAAAAGAAGGAGCATTCAGCGGACAGCTATCGATGCTCGATAAAATAATGCTTACAATCTATAAGATAAGAACAGGTATAAGTTTAAAAATTCTTGTATTCTTTACTCGCCAGTTAGCAACTATGTTCTCTGCAGGTTTAACAATTGAGAAATCGTTAACTAATTTGGCACGAGAAGAGAAGAACAAACGTTTTAAAAAAGTACTGCTAAGATTATCTAATGATATTAAAAAAGGATATAGTTTATCAGAATCGATGGAACTACACCCTGGTGTTTTTAATTCACTATTTATTGCTTTGGTTAAAGCAGGAGAGGTTTCTGGTACATTACACACCGTACTCGATGAACTTGCTACATATCTAGAGAAGATAGAAGATACACGTCGTAAGGTAATGTCTGCACTCTCTTATCCAATATTCATTCTTGTCTTCCTAGCATTTGTGGTTTGGGGATTGTTTTATTTTATAATTCCTATGTTTGCAGGTGTTTATGAGAGTTTTAATGCAGATCTTCCTGCACCTACTGTTGCAGCAATTTATATTAGTAATGTTGTCCGTGAAAACGTTTTCTTCACTGGTTTAGGTGTTTTAGCATTCTTAATGGCTTTCTTTTTATTCTATATCTCAGAAAGGGGACATTTAATAATTGATAGCATTATTTTGAAATTACCAGTAATTGGTAATTTGATGGAAAACTCTATCATGAGCAAGTTTGCCAGAACTTTTAGTATACTTATGTACGCGGGTGTTCCCATTATGGACACAATGGAACTGGTAGAAAAGGTTGTTCAAAATGCTATTATAGAAAGAGCTTGTAAGCAAGCTAGAGGCCTGGTGAAAGAAGGTTATACTGTTGCAGGAGCATTTAAGAAAACAAAAGTGTTTCCATCAACTCTTCTTCAACTTATTTCAACTGGTGAAGAGACGGGTGAGATGGATAGTTTACTTAAAAAAGCAGCTGAGTTCCATCAAAAGCTGGTTGACTCTGTAATAGAGAGGCTCACATCACTTATCGAGCCTATGATGATTATTATTATGGCAGCATTGGTTGGTTATATTATTATAATCATATATCTGCCAATATTCAACCTTGGACTGGCAATCAGTTCGGGAATGAAATAAAAAATTAATGCCCGGGCAACCGGGCATTTTTTTTGCTATGTACTACTTTCTTATTTTCTTGTTTGGAACAGTTTTTGGAAGTTTCTTTAATGTCTGTATTTCCAGAATACCCGTAAAGAAGTCAGTTGTATATCCAGATTCAAGTTGCCCAGTATGCAAAACAAATATTAAACCCTATCATAACATTCCAATATTAAGCTACATTTTACTTAAGGGTAAATGTTCATATTGTGGAACCAAGATCAATATTCATTACTTTCTTGTAGAAGTGTTAACACCTCTACTATTTATACTTCTATTTGCTGGTTTAGGTGCTAAATTTTCAATTGTTTATTTTAAGTATGTAATCTTTATATCATTTGGAATCATAATATTCTTTATAGATTTATATAATTATATAATACCAGATAAACTATCACTTCCACTTATTGCAATTGGTTTGATTTTCTCTATTGTTCCGTATTCAGACATTAACTGGATTTCTGCAGGTATTGGGGCATTATCAGGTTTTCTGCTATTTTTATTTACAGCTTATTTCTTTCAAAAAATTACAGAAAAGGATAGCCTTGGTGGTGGTGATATCAAATTAATCGGTGCAATAGGTGCTTTTTTGGGAGTTTGGGGAACATTGTTCACAATACTTTTCTCATCATTAATTGCAATTTTTACACTATTGGTTATAAAGCATGATCGCCAAAAGCATTTTCCTTTTGGACCGTTCCTAATTGTTGGTTCATTATTTTACATTTTAGCTGGGAATGCTCTAATAAGATTGTATCTTAGATTATTCAATTTATATTAAATACTTTTGTATTATTTGTATAAAGAAAACTACTAACAAAACAAACAAAATAAAACATCTTTTTCTTTACATTATTATTCTGAAAGCCTTACTACTATTCTTATAAAAGCTATTATATATTAAATCCGTTGTTCGTTTTTGCTCGTTGCTATTGAATTCAAATAGATAAAACCGAAACGTTTTCCTTCGGAAAGCCGTATCTTGTTTTTACTTCGTTTGTTCGTTCCTCCAAGCCGAAGTATAAATGGCACGCCCGTAGGGACTCGAACCCC
>JABIME010000302.1 GCA_018654125.1 Candidatus Cloacimonadota bacterium | reverse complement strand
TGGTGGAGAGATTGGAATTCATGGTGTTCCTGCAGGTTATGATAATATGATCGATGAAAAATACAATTGGACTCTTGGCTGTATTTCACTAAAAAATGTTGATGTGAACGAAATCTACAAATTAATTAAAGTAGGGACCAGAATTGAGATCAGACATTGAGATCAGAGAACCAAAAACAAAACTAGAGTTTGAAAAGTATTATGATCTCCGCTGGTGGATTTTGCGAAAACCATGGAACCAACCTAAAGGAAGTGAGCAGGATGAAATGGATGAAGACAGCATTCATGTAATGGCAATTAATGGTGAAAAAGTAATTGGTTGTGGGCGTGGACATTTAAATTCTAAAGTTCAATCTCAAATCCGTTATATGGCTGTTGAAAAGGAATATAGAGGTCACGGGGTAGGATCAAGATTATTGCAAGCCTTAGAAAAGAAAATTTTCGAAGCAGGAGCTAAAAAAATCATTCTGAAAGCTCGTGAAAAGGCAGTTCCATTATATGAGAGGCATGGATATCAAGTTTATGAAAAAGGTGAAATCTTGTTTGGTGAAATTAAACATTATTGGATGAGGAAAAATGACAATAGATCTTTTAATAAATAACGGATTAGTTCTAGATTTTGATAAAAATTCTGAAATAAACAGTATTGCAATCAACGATGGGAAAATACTAGAAATAGGAAAAGACTTAGTACACAGATATGAAGCCAAGCAGATCATAGATGCAACAAATAAAATTGTAATGCCGGGATTTGTGAACACACATTCCCACGTGGCAATGAGTTACTTTAAAGGGATGGCAGATGACCTACCTTTGCAGGAATGGTTAACAAAACATATCTGGCCTGTTGAAAAGAGGTTCCTTTCAGCTGAATTCGTGGTAGATTCGGCTTTACACGGTTGTGCTGAGATGATTAAAAATGGGATCACAACTTTTAGTGATATGTATTTCTTTGGAGATCAAACTGCCAAGTCTGCTGAGAAAATTGGCATTCGAGCTGTCCTCGGTGAAGGTGTTCTTGATTTTCCCGTTGCAAATTACAAAAATGCTGATGAGATATTTGCCTACATAAAAAAAATGCATAGCAAATATAAAACCAGTGATCTTATCGATTTTGCAGTTGCTCCTCACGCAATTTATACTTGTGGGAAAGAGAATCTGATAAAAGCTAAAGAACTTGCACTTAAGTTGAGAATCCTGCTTCATATTCATCTTTCCGAAACTAAAAAGGAAGTAGCTGATTGCGTAAATATAACAGGAATGCGACCTGTTGAATATCTTAATTCAGTTGGTTTTTTTGAAGGAGATGTTGTTGTTGCGCATGCCATTTGGTTAGATGAAAATGAACAGAGAATTCTTGCTAACAATAATTGTTCGATAGCAATAAATACAAGTAGTAATCTTAAATTAGCTTCCGGATTAAACTCGTTTAAAAGCTATGTTGAGTATGGTGTGAATTTAAGCATTGGTACTGACGGAGTTGCCAGCAATAATAATTTGAGTATGTTACAAGAAATAAGTTTAACCGCAAAATTACAAAAAGCATTAAATGATGATCCAACAGTATTACCTGCAAAAGAGATGATAAAAATTGCTACAATTGGTGGTGCAATAGCTTTGAATAAAAATGATCAGATCGGATCTATCGAAATTGGCAAAAAAGCTGATCTAATACTAGTTGATATTAATATCATAGAAGCACAACCGATGTACGATCCTTATTCTCATTTGGTTTACTCATTACAATCTGAGCAGATAAAAGATGTGATAATTAATGGAAAGATAGTTATGAAAAACAGAAAATTATTAACTATTGATGAAAATGAATTGATCGAAAAGGCAAAATATTATAAAAAACAGATATTTGAATTTAATAGTTAACTTCAAACAATCGTAAAATTCCTTGCCATCATTTAGCAAAATCCAAATATTCGCAAATGTTAATTTATTTATTAAAAGGAGATTGAAAATGAAAAAAATTATTTTACTTATTTTAATCATGACCTTCATATTCACATCAATTCTTTGGGGACTCAAAATTGGTGGAAGAGTACTTCCAGACAAAATGAAAGTTGGCGACAATGAACTTTCTATTAACGGTGCCGGACTTCGTAAGAAAGTTGTTATAAAGGTTTATGCTTGTGCATTATATCTATTAGAAAAAGAGAAAGATGCAAATAAAATAATCGCGGTAGATGAGCCAATAGCAGTCAAAATGCACTTCATTTATAAAGCTGTTGACCCTGCAAAACTAATAGAGGCTTGGAATACAGGATTTGGCAAAAGCGACATATCGAACTTGCAAGAAGAAATAGCAACTTTCAATTCCTACTTTACAGCAGATGCTGTTAAAGACGATGTTTATGATATAATTTATGTACCGGAAGTTGGAACTTCAGTTTATATGAATAACAAATTAAAAGGAACAATTCCGGGACTTGAATTTAAAAAAGCTGTATTTTCTATCTGGTTAGGAGATCAGACGGAGCTTCCTAAACTAAAAAATGCAATGTTGGGGATGTAATGCTGTAATGAAATTTATAGCTAGAGGGATTATTGAATAAGAAAGTTAAACAAATAAAATGCCGTAACTGTAAAAAAATGGTTAACTCAAAAGCGAAAAGATGTAAATATTGTGGGACAGTTTTGAAGATGTCTTTAACAGGGATAATTATTACAATTGGCTTTGTTATATCTGTTATAGCCATAATTATAATAGGAGTTCTACAAAGCGGATAAGGAATCGTAATAGCGTACTTTATCCATTTAGAACACTATAAATATATTTGACATCGAGAGTATTATATAAATTTTTTACATTCTATAATATGAGGTAAAAATGGAAAATGGAATAATTGCTGGAAATAAAATATTTGATATTGTATTCGTTGCTTTGTTCTCTGCACAAGCATTAAAAGTTATATTTAGCCTTTTCACAGAAAAAAGATTAAACTTTCGTAAATTTTTAGATACGGGAAGTATGCCCAGTTCTCATACTTCATCAGTAGTTTCATTAACTACTGCAATTGGAATAAAAGAGGGTATTCAATCTCCACTATTTGCTTTGAGTGTAGTATTTGCAGTAGTTGTAATGTATGATGCCACAGGTGTTAGAAGAGCTGCCGGTAAGCAGGCTTCTGTACTTAACAAAATTGTAGATAACATCAAAAAGAAAGAAGGCTATACTATAATCGAAGAAAACCTTAAAGAATTTTTGGGTCATACACCTTTAGAAGTTCTTGGTGGAGCTATTCTCGGTGTTGCTGTTGCTTTGATTATGTGTTAGTTCCAAACCACATAGAAAAATATTTTTTAAGTTATCCATTAATATCATTGACACAATGTCTTCCCTTTTTCGAATTTGCTAAAAAAAGTATCTGGGAAGAATAGAATGGGTAAAGATTTTAAAGCAGAAAAAAACTATAACAACTCCAAGAAAAAAGTAGGATACACTCCCCGCAAAAAAACACATCTAAAAACCTATAAGGAACTTGGATTCATGAGTGGATTAGAAGTTCATCAACAGCTAAAAACAAAAGAGAAATTATTTTGCAGATGCCCTGCAGGATTATATAGCGGTTTTGAAGATTACGATGCTGAAATTATCCGTCATATGCGTCCAACTCTATCTGAAATGGGAACTTATGATGGCACTGCACTTATGGAATTCCGAACCAGAAAGAATATTACTTACCGCATTAAAAACGAAACTACCTGTACTTATGATGTTGATGACACACCTCCATTCCCAATAAATAGAGAGGCTATTGATTATGCTGTACAGATAGCTCTTCAACTAAAATTGAATATCGTTGGAGAATTACATATTACACGTAAACAATATCTCGATGGCAGTATCCCAACTGGTTTCCAGAGAACCGCAATTATTGGTATTGAAGGCGTTATTCCACTCAAGAAAAAGAAGATTAGAATTATACAATTAAGTATAGAAGAAGATTCTTGCCGTGAGGTTTCTGATATTGGTCATGAAAGGATCTATCAAACAGACAGATTGGGGATTCCACTTATTGAGACAGTAACCTACCCCGAGATGATAACACCAGATGAAGTTTTAGAAGCTGCGCAGTACATACGCTTTTTAAATAGAAGTTCCGGAAAAGTTCGTGTAGGCATTGGTGCAGGAAGAGAAGATGTGAATGTGAGCATAACAGGTGGAACTCGGGTAGAGATTAAAGGAGTTTCACATAATATATGGATACCTGAATTAACTCATAATGAAGCTTTCCGTCAGAAAGCATTGCTGATGATTAAGGATGAGTTGAACAAACGTATACCAGACACAAAAAAATGGAAACCTCTCTTCAAGAATGTTGATTTCGATGTTTCTGATATTGGATATGAACCAATAAAAGATGCAATGAATAATGGCTGGAAATTGGTTGCCTGCAACCTTCCAGAATTTAAAGGAATTTTATCTCATTTTCTGCAGCCTAAAAAAACTTTTGCAGATGAACTTGAAGGAAGATTAAAAGTAATCGCTTGTTTAGAGAAACCAAATTATGTGCATTCGGAAGATATGAATCCTGTTTTCAGTGAAGCATTATTAAAACAACGCTCTAAATTACTTAACTGCAGAACAAATGACGCACAGATAGTTTTCTGGGCTCCGCAAGAAGATGTTCAAACTGCTTGTGAGACAATCGAAGAACGTTGTAGAATGGCATTTGAAGGCGTTCCAAATGAAACAAGAAAAGCTCTGAAAGATGGAACGACTATCTTTGAACGTGTTCTACCAGGCGCTGATAGAATGTACCCGGATACAGATTCCGCTCCAATTCCAATTGAAGATGAGTATATTGAAAAGCAGAGAAAAGAGCTACCTGTAGACTTAGAGCAACGCTTGGAACAACTAAAAAAATGGCAAGTTCCCCAAGATTGCTATCATTATATTCTTAGGAATAATCTCGTACCAGAAATTGAAAGAATCAACAATGACCTGAAGATAGATTCCAAATATGTTGCTACAACTTTTGCGCATACGCTCAAGCATATTGAAGGGCAATTGATTCCTGATGTTCCCTTCCCATACACAAAAGTTTACGATATGTTCCAATTTATTATTGAGAAAAAACTCTCTTTTGATCTTGTAAAATCTATTTTGCCAATAATTTATTTACATTCCCAAATGGAATTTGAATCAGTCCTTAACTCAATAGAATTTGAGAATTATAAAAAAGAAGCTATTTTTAAGAATGTTAGCAGTTTACAATCAATGTTCCCAAAAATTAATAAATCTAAAAATCCATTAGCTGCAGAGAAATGGAT
>JABIME010000301.1 GCA_018654125.1 Candidatus Cloacimonadota bacterium | reverse complement strand
CAGGTTATGCCAACCATTTTAACAAATCCAGCTGCCAAATATTTTTCTAAGAATAGTAAGAATTTATTCATCCAACATTTTCCTAATTATTTCAGTAACTTCAGTTGAAGTAGTTTTGCTTCCTAAAATATCATGAAGTGCACGCAGTTCATTACTTATGTTATTATATTTATTTTCATCATTAAGTATATCTGTGATTTTGGTGTGTATATTTTTCCCATTAACATCATCTTGTATCAATTCAGGAACGATATCTTTTTCGATAACAATATTTGGCAGACCGATCTTATCGATTTTGATGAAACGTTTTCCAATTTGATATGAAATATTGCTTGTTTTGTAAACTATTATGAATGGTGTTCCCAAGAAAGCAGTTTCTATTGTTGCAGTACCAGATGTAACTACCAATAAATTACAATGCTTCATCATTTCGTAGTTCATATCTTTTAGTATCTTTATTTTTTTATCTGTGCCCTCAATTAGTTCATTAAACAATTTAGAAGAAACAGATGAAGCTTGAGAAATTAGAAATTCATGATCATCTTTCTTAAATAAATTAATTGTAGCTATATATTCAGGCAGCATTTTTTTTAATTCTGTGTCACGGCTACCAGGTAGGAATCCAAGCCATCTTTTATTCGGATCAAGGTCATTCTTAGTAGCAAATTCCTCTCTAGAAAGATTTACCTTTATCTCTTCAGAAATTGGATGTCCTACAAAACTTGCATTTATGTTATGTTTAGAAAAGTGATTCCCTTCAAATGGCAAAATGTATGCGATATGATCTGTATACTTTTGAAGCTTGAAGATCCTCTTATACTTCCAAGCCCAAAATTGAGGAACAATAAAATATAAGACAGGAATACTAAATTTCTTCGCCATTTTGGCTACTCGCATATTTAGCCCAGGGTAATCAACCAAAATCACAAGATCGGGTGGATCGTTCCTAAAAATATGTTTTATACTTTTTTCTACTTTTGCGAAAAAAGCTAAATGTTTTACAACCTCGATAAAACCCATAACAGAGAATCGCTCGAAAGGGTAGATCGCTTTGAAACCATGAGATTTCATCTTCTCACTACCGATGCCGAAATTCTGTATATTATTGAACTGCTCTTTGAGTTCTTTTAATACAATGGAAGCGTGAAGATCTCCTGAATTTTCACCTGCAATCCAGAATATTTTTTTATTATCCATCTTTGCTTTCATTGTCATCAAACATCCATTTAATTTTTGCTAATTTATGGCGGTCTATACTAAAATTTATATAATTTGCAAAGTTATCTAATATTATTAAAGCATTCACATTTGCATCTTTACCTTTTAGAGATGATAACCTTTTAAAAAAGGCTATATTAACATCATGGATATCATTGTAAATCTCAATTAAGCCATTTAACTCCCAATCTGGTTCTTTTCCGTCTTGTTTGTTAAAATACTGTTTCACAAGATACATAGATACAGCACGATATATTGTCTCTTCTATACTTGCAAATGGAAGATGAAATCTGGCCATTGGGCGTAATTTAGAAAGTATAGGACAACCGGAAGTAACCATTATCATTCCCAATAATGAACTTACACCTTGTTGCAGCGAAGCTTCTTTGCTATACTCTCTTTGTGATGTTGTTATCTTCACATTGGCGTTTTCAAATGATGTAGAAACTTTAAAGATTTCGGCAATATCTACAATACTTGCAGCAACTGGACAATATGAGATCTCTTTTTCTTCTAATGGGCAATTAGGGCACTTATTAAATGCAAGATCTGTCCAGTCAGGCAGTTTGACAAAAGGTTCTTGTATTAAATTCAGATTTATCGGATCAAGTTCAATTTTAAAAGATTGGGAAGATCCGTCTTCTTTTGTGAATTTGTAAGCAATAACTATATTTTCATTTTCTGGCATTAGCTCTCCCTAATAATGATTAATATTTCATCAATACAAAACGGAAAAATATCTGCATCAATAAATCCTTAAAATTGCAGTTCTTGTTCTTGGACCATCAAATTCACAGAAATAAACTCCCTGCCATGTTCCCAAAAGAAGTTTTCTATCATGTATTATTATATCTTGGGAACAACCTAATAATGAACTTTTTGTATGCGCATCTGAATTTCCTTCCATATGTCTGAATTCTTGCAGATCCGGTGAGATTTTATTTAAGGCAATTATCAGATCATGTTGAACATCAGGATCAGCATTTTCATTTATAGTTACAGCAGCTGTGGTATGAGGTATAAAAATTGTAACTTTACCTTCGATTACCTTAGAATCTGTGACAAATTGTCTAATCTCGGAAGTGATATCTACAAGCTGTTCATGCTTATCGGTATGAACTGAGATCTTTTTGATCATTTACAATCCTTTTAAAATATTTTCATTCTAAAATCCTGAAAAGTCGATTTATGTCAATTCATATCATTTATCTTGACGAATAATATCTAAAAACAACATTTTAATCTTGGAACACATCTAAACTGGAGGAATAATGAAAAATATGCATATATCGGATAAAGATAAAATAATAACTGGTGTTTGTGCTGGAATTAGTGAATCGTTTGGGATTAATGCGAATATTGTTAGAGGAGTCTTCTTGATCTCATTAGTTTTTGGTTTTTCAGGATTTTTCATCTATCTAGTGTTAACTGTGATCTTACCTAAAGGTGAGATAAAACCTGAAGTTATAGATGTAGATGAACAGGAAGAGAAAACAAAGATTACCAGAAGTTGGAAGAAGAGGATGTTAGCTGGTGTTTGTGGTGGCTTTTCCAATTATTTCGGGTGGGATGTTAGCCTTATTCGTATTGCCTTTGTTGCAATGACTCTAGCAGGGGGAATAGGTATATTCCTCTATCTTTTTTTCTGGTTTATATTCCCAAATGAAGATTAGCAAACTTATAAATATTTAATTCTAACGAATCTTTCAAGTTGTTTTTTATTGTAGGATAAAGGTACTTCAAACTGACGAAAATTTAAGATAACACTAACCGGAGGAATCAATGAAACTATGTTTCACTATTTTTCTTTTTATAATTATTGTCTCACTATCTGCTCAGATCTCAAATCCTATGGAGATAAACGAAGAATATGGCAATAAAATGAGCAGTAATCAGAGAGCTTATCAAATTGTTGATGAAGCAGTTTATATTACATATCGTAAAGGCGAAAGTTACATCTATCTCACTCGTATCAGT
>JABIME010000300.1 GCA_018654125.1 Candidatus Cloacimonadota bacterium | reverse complement strand
ATTCGATGATCATTTTTATGAACGATCAGAATTAAATTTTCACCAAGGTCACAATACTTTTTTGCGAAATAGGAACCAACGTTTCCGTTTGCACCTGTTATGATGATTACGTTATCTTTCATATAATTACTTCTTGTTCAGAGTTATATCAAGAACTTGATGAGCTACAGAAAATTTATTTCCATTTAATTTAACTTCCATTCCATCACCTAAAACCAGAATTTCTGTATCATTTTTACCGGATACACTTAAATTGTTGGCACAAATGAAATCCAAATTCTTCTTCTTGATCTTTTTAAGAGCATTTTGTTTTAAATTTTCAGATTCTGCAGCAAAACCAACCAATATCTGTTTACTGTTTTTTATTTCACCAAGCTCTTTTAGAATATCTTTTGTTCTTTTTAATTCAAGATTTAATTCATCAGATTTTTTTATTTTCTGCTTGGAAGAATTCACTGGTGTATAGTCAGCAACTGCAGCAGTCATAAAAGTTATCTTAAAATCTGTGTATTCTTCTAAAATAACATCATGCATATCTTCAGCAGAAATTGCCTGTACAGAGTTAAGATATTCTGGAATATATTCTGAGATCGATGCATGAATGAATTTTACATTTGCACCTCTAATATGTGCAGCTCTTGCAAGCGCTAATCCCATCTTACCAGAAGAGTGGTTTGTGATGAATCGCATAGGATCAATTTGTTCGCGATTTGCTCCAGCAGTTATCAAAACGTTCCTACCTGCTAAATCTTTTTTGTATTTGAGATATGTGCCAATATGGAAAATGATTTCCTCATTTCTTGGATAGCGCCCCTTGCCTTCATATCCGCAAGCTAGAATACCAAATTCCGGTTCCATAAAGAAATAGCCATAATTAGTGAGCTTAGTAATGTTCTCTTGAACTATCGGATTCTCGTACATGTGGATGTTCATTGCAGGAACGAATAATACTGGAGCAGTTGTTGCCATTATGGTTGTAGAAAGAAGGTCATCAGCAATACCCGATGCAGTTTTACCAATAATATTAGCAGTTGCGGGAGCTAATACAACAAAATCTGCCCAATCAGCAAGTGAAATGTGTTCAATATCAGCTTCAACATCGAACATTTTGGTAATTACCGGTTGATGTGTGATAGATTTGAACGTAATAGGACTTACGAATTCACAAGCATGAGAAGTCATAATCGTTTTAACCTCAGCACCCATTTTTGTGAGTTTACTGGCAAGATCAACTGCTTTATAAGCTGCAATTCCACCAGTAATTCCCAACAATATTTTTTTATCTTTCAACATCTTTAAACTCCGTAATCTTAAGTAAGCAAACAATTTATCATTGATGTTTTTGTAAAGTTATTTGTTGATTGCAATTATGATGTATTTTATTACCTTAGTTTTATCAGGATTGCAGATAAAATGTTGCTAATTACATCAATTTTGAAGTAGGTGGGTTCTCTTTGGAATGAATTTCTTGATCGTAATCTGGGTTTTGCATTGACTTTTTAGTATAGATTTCAAAAAGTTTAACACAAGTAAATTTAATTAGTATGAAAAACGTAAGTCTTATAACTTAAAAAGGAGGAAAAGATGAAAAAGACGTTTTTATGTTTATTATTAATAGTGATGGTTACGGGATTATTTGCAGGTGTTCAAGAGAAATTGGAGCAATTCGGGAAAAATAATGGTATGTTGTATGTTAAGCCTTTAGTAACAGCGTTTGGAACAACAATGAATACTGGGCTTTTTAATACAGCCAAAGTACTAAAGCCTTTTACTTTTGGTTTAAATGTTAACACAATGCTGGCCTTTGTACCAAAGGAAGATGATACATTCACTGCGGTTAGACCGGATTTATTTATTGAACATCCAGTATCAGGTGAGCTGATTTATCTTTATGAAGATTCTGAATTGGAATCTGCAACAATCTTTGGTGAAGATGGTGCAACTTTTGGACATAACTCAGATCTTGATAATCCAATATTATTAGCACTATTAGGACTAAGTGAAGATGATGTGGCTTCTCTTGATATTTCATTACCAAAAGGTACAAATTTACCTGCTGTTCCTTTCTTGATGCCACAGTTTAATTTGGGATTACCATTAGGGAACGAGATAATGATTAGAGGTTTTCCAAAAGTTGAAATCAATAAAGATATTGGTGATCTTGGTTTTTGGGGTGTTGGACTTAAACACAGTGTAGCCCAATATATACCACTTATTCCAATTGACATTGCTGTTCAAGCGTCATATCAGAATTTATATGTAGGTGAAATTTTAACATTCTCAAATTTTAATGCTAATCTTGAGGTTAGTAAGAAACTTCTAATGTGGACACTCTACACAGGTGTAGGTTACGATAGAACAAATGTTACAGCAAAATATGATTATACTTATCAAACTATAAATGATAATAATGAACTTGAATCTATAGACAAAGAGATCAAGTTTGATGTTGATGGAGAAAACGAGATGAGAGCAACTGCTGGTGTTAGATTTAGCGTGTTATTACTTAAACTTTATGCAGATTATACAGTTAGTAAATATTCTGTATTTAATGCAGGAATTGGAGTTTCATTTTAGTGGAGTTTGAAGAAGTTATATTTACACGCAAGAGTGTAAGAAGTTTTCAAGATAAAGAGATCTCACAAGAAATTCTAAACAATATGATGGAGGCAGCTAGGCTGTCTCCATCTTTTCAAAACAGGCAATGCTGGCGGTTTATAGTCGTAAAAGATAAGAAGCTAATTGGTGATCTGGCCTTAAGAAGTGGAATAATTAGCAAGGTTAACTTCTTTATTAAAGATGCTCCTGTTGTTATTGTTGCCTGTGCTGACCCTGCAAAAAGTGGAACAATGAATAAGCAGGATTATTACCTCGTAGATACTTCTATTGCCTTTCAGCAAATGATGCTTACTGCTTGGAGTTATAGAATTGGAAGTTGTTGGCTGGCTGCATTTAGTGAACAAAACGTTCGAGAAATTCTTGGGATTCCACCCAATATTAGAGTTGTAGCTCTTAGCCCTTTTGGATATCCTAAAGAAAAAAAACCGCTCTATGAAAAAGCTATAAAAACTTTTGCACAGAGTAAGAAGAGAAATGATGCAAAAAAAATTATTTGTTTCAATAAGTGGAACTTATAAAATTATATTATTTAATTTTAACGGAGTATTTGTATGAGACTAAAAAGAGAATTTATTGAAAAATTACCAAAGACAGATCTGCATGTTCATTTAGATGGATCTATAAGAATTTCCACGATCTTTGAACTTGCAAAAAAACAGAATGTAAAATTACCAGCAGATACAGAAGAAGAATTAAAGAAGATCGTAAGTTGTGATGATGATTGTAAAAGTTT
>JABIME010000299.1 GCA_018654125.1 Candidatus Cloacimonadota bacterium | reverse complement strand
GATTTTGTAACTTATACTGCAAATTTTTTTTATGATGTTCCCTAAATTTTTATCACGCAAGATTGCCAGAACAAAATAGATCTTTTTGTTTAGGAATATCTCGGTTAAATTATCCCTTAATGCCGTAATGCCTTCTTCATTGTGTGCGCCGTCAATAATCACAGTTGGTTTCTGAGAAATGATCTGCATTCGTCCTTGCCAGTTCACATTAGCAAGAGCCTCATATATTTTTTGCTCATTAATTTTTCTGTTTGTTTTGTGTAGGAACATAATGAATGCTGATATCGCAGTTGCAGCATTGCAGGCTTGATGCTTACCTAGTAAGTTGACCGTAATGTTCTCTAAATTGAGTTCATGTGATTGATAGTTGAATGATGTTCCTAACTCATTAACTCTAATATTAGAAATTGAGAAATCTCTTCCATATTCTAATATTGGAGCATTAAATTTACTAGCTCTTTTTTTTATGACCTTTTTTGCTTCTTCAGTAATATTACCAAGAATTAGTGGAGTGTTTTTCTTTATGATACCTGCCTTTTCAAAAGCGATCTTTTCTATTGTGTCACCTAAACTTTTTGTATGATCAAATGATATTGTTGTAATAACGGAAACTGTAGATGCAAAAGGATTTGTGCCATCAAGTCTGCCACCTAATCCAACTTCAAATATTGCATTATCTAATTTGTTTGCATAGAAAATATCGAATGCCATCGCTGTAGTGATCTCAAAAAATGAAGCTTCATTTTCTTCCAAAACCGATTCCCATTTTTTATAAGTAGAAATCAATTCTTCAAGCTCTATGTTTATCCCATTTAATCTGATCCGCTCACGATAATCAACTAAATGTGGAGAAGTATTTAAACCTGTTTTCATCCCATATTGAATTGAAAGAGCTTCACACATTGCAGCTGTAGAACCTTTTCCGTTTGTTCCAGCAATGTGGATCCCAAGTAAATTTTTGTTTGGTGATCCCATTGACTTCAAAATGTTTTGCATTCTTTCAAGCCCGAGTTTCACATTACCAGAATGACGTTGAAAAATATAGTCTAAGAATTCTTGATATTTCATAATTTCCCACAAAAAATACCTCCAAGGTTAACTTGAAGGTATAATTTATTCTAATCAATTTTTATTCTGTTAGGCTTTCGGGTAGAATGTGATCCTGGAATTTCTCATCGTGAGGACAAGAAACAGTGATTTCTCCAGTTTCAAAATTACCATGCATAAAATACTTATCACCTACACCATTTTCAGGACATTCATAAGTGGTTTTGAGATAGTTTGTTCTCATTAAATCGCGAGCTGTTCCCTCAAAATTTTCTTCTCTTTCATTCATGTATGATTGAATGGCTTTGTAAATTGTAGTCATATTCTTAATACATTGTTCCGATTTTTGTTTCCTATTTACATTATAAGTCTGAGGTAATATTAATATAAAAAACAGAACGACTAATGCAACTAAACTAATTATTTTATAAATATTAAGCTTTTTCATCATAACTCCCCTAGAATTTTTTTTTCGATAACACCTTTTTTGAGAGATTTTCGTCAAGCTTTTTGTTTGAAGTAAAATGCAGGTTGATTATGCTTGACCAATTATTTACTTTCTTTTAAAAGTCCAAAAAAAATATTGGAGGAAATTATGGCAAAAAGAGTTCTAGTTGCAACAGAAAAACCATTTGCTTCTCAAGCGGTTGTGGAAATAAAAAGAATTTGTGAAGATAAAGGGTATGAACTGATCTTGAATGAGAAGTATGCTGAACAAAGTGATCTTGTGAATGCTGTGAAGGATGTAGATGCCTTGATTGTAAGGAGTGACAAAGTTACTAGTGAAGTTATTGGGAATGCAGATAATCTCAAAATTGCTGTTCGAGCAGGTGCTGGGTACGATAATCTTGATTGTGAAGCAGCTTCTAAAAAGGGAATTGTGTGCATGAATACTCCCGGGCAGAATTCAAATGCTGTGGCTGAACTCGCTTTTGGGATGATGCTTTATTTAGCTCGTGGAAAATTTAATGGTAAATCAGGAACTGAGCTTAAAGGAAAAACTATTGGAATTCATGCTTATGGCAATGTTGGTATAAATGTAGCTAGAATTGCAAAAGGTTTTGGTATGAACATTATCGCCTTTGATCCGTATGTAGATAATGCTGTTATGGAAGCAGATGGCGTGAAACCTGTAAATACGGTTGAAGAATTATATAATATTAGTGATTACGTATCTGTTCATATTCCTTCGATTCCAGCAACTCAAAAATTTATTGATCTCAGGTTAATTTCTATTATGAAGCCAGGTGCTGCAATAATTAATACAGCCAGAAAAGAAGTTGTATGTGAAGATAGCATGATAAAAGTACTTAGCAATAGAACAGATCTAAAATATGCATCTGACATTGCACCTGCCAGAGCTGAAGAAATGATCAATAAATTTGAAGATAGAGTATATTTTACTCCTAAGAAAATGGGAGCTCAAACATTGGAAGCTAATGTAAATGCGGGTGTTGCTGCTATTAATCAAATTATTGCTTATTTTGAAGATGGAGACACTACATTCCAAGTTAATAAATAAAATTTATAATTGGATAAAATATGATTTAGGAACCTGTTTTTTGCGGGTTCCTTTTTTATTCAATACTGACAAAAATGTGACAGCAGTAATGATTTTATGACAAAATTGTCGCTTTACTAATTTTACAAGTGATATAAAATAATTTGCTATTTCCTCTATATACTTGTATTTAAGTCGTAATTTATCTTTTGTTTTTGTTTGGCATATTGATTGCATTAATTAATATATATAATAGAGAGTTAATTTTAAAAAAATAATCAATGGAGGACGTTATGTTTTTGAAGAAAAAGTTTTACGGATTTGTTTTGTTGGTGATTTTATTATCATTCAGTTCACTTTTTGCAAATTCAATACAGGGTCAAGCAGCTAGAGGTGAAGATTTTGCATCTGATAGAATTTTAATAAAATTCACGGAGAATGTTATTGATCAAGTTTCTATTGAAAATGAGAGACAGATCAATGTTGAGGAGATCGATCAATTGAATGTGCAGTATAATGTTAGATCTGTCGAAAAAGCTTATATAGAAGTTAATAATAAGCAGATGGATGAGCAATTTGGAATTTTCAGGTGGTATGTTTTTAAATATGAGAGTCCAATTGATGTTGAATTGCTTATATCTCAGCTAAAAGAATTACCTTATATTGAAGAAGCTATTCCTGACTACATAGCTTATCCTGCTGCAGTTCCCAATGATCCAATTTACTCAAGCCAGTGGGGACATAATAATACATCTCAAATGCTTAGCTATAACACAAGTTCAGGTAGCCATAATGGTCCGACTGTCGGAACAGTTGGTTTTGATACCAATGCAGAGTTTGGTTGGGATGGTTCACAAGGTTATGGAAGCTCAAGTGTAATTATAGCTATTATTGATTCAGGAGTTGATGCCGCTCACGCTGATCTCAATCAAGTTGCCGGATATGATTATGGTGATAATGATAGTAACCCAGATGATAATAGTGCATCAGCTGGCCATGGCACAGCATGTGCTGGTGTTGCAGCTGGAATTGCTAATAATAATTTAGGAGTTGCAGGTATTGCTGGTGGTTGTAGTATTATGCCATTAAAAGTTGCAGATAGTTCTGGTAGCATGTATTTCTCTGCAATAGATAACGCAATATATTTTGCCGCAAATAATAGTGCTGATATTGCAAGTCTTAGTTTAGGCGCATCTTTAGATCCTTCGGCTGTTCCTAGTACAGAAACGGCATTACAATATGCTGTAAATGCTGGTGTGACAATTTTTGCAGCTACCGCAAATGATAATGCTTCTTCTATAGATTATCCATCTAACAGCCAATATGTGATTTCTGTTGGTGCAGCTGCTCCAGATGATGGTAGGAAGAGAAGTAGTTCTAATTCAGGACAAGTTAATCCTGGTGTTTCTACTGATCCTAATGGAGTATCAGTTGATAATGAAGTATGGTGGGGATCCAACTATGGTTCAACAACACAAGATGCAAGAGATGCGGTAGATGTAATTGCACCAACAATACTTCCTACAACAGATATTAGTGGTTCTAGTGGCTATAGCTCTACAGATTATTCAATGTGGTTCAATGGCACATCTTGTGCAACACCTTATGCTGCCGGTGTTGCTGCTTTAATTAAATCGCAGAATCCAACATGGACACCAGCGCAGGTAAAAACACAATTAACAGGTACTGCTATTGATGTTGTTAATGTTGAATCAGCTACAGGCTGGGATAGATATAGTGGTTATGGTCTAGTTGATGCTGCTGCAGCTTTGTATAATCCAACTGTAACTGTAACATCACCTAATGGTGGTGAAAGTTGGGATCTTGGTACTTCACATAATATCACATGGACCAGTCAAGACATAACAAATATTGCTATTGATTTGTATAATTCTGGTACTTATGTATATACTATTATAGGTAGCTATGCAGCCAGTTCAGGAAGTATGACTTGGCCAATTCCAACTGGACTTTCTGCATCTTCTAGTTATTCAATTAGGATAAGTGATGCTAGCGATGCTACAACTTATGATGATAGCGATGCATATTTTACATTAAGTAACCCAGGTTCACCTAATCCTGTTATAGGTGTTACCCCATTATCATTCACAGCTACTGTTGAAATGGATGGAACTGATACACAGCAGATGCATATTACAAACAATGGAGATCCTGGCTCAACATTAACTTATTCACTTTCCCATGGATTTACAGATGCTGACAATATTGCTGGTTCATATGTAGCATGTTCACCAGGAACTTTTACGCCGGGCGAAACAACAAACTGGACTTTATCCGTTTATAATGCAAGTAGTGATGCAGAGTGGTTATCAGATGTTTATGTAACTTTCCCATTAGGTGTAACTGTTAACTCTGGTGCAGATTTTGTTGGTGGTTCTGGTGGTAACTTAGTATATGATGGTTCTAGTGGGAATGGAACAACCATCCATTGGTATGATGCAGGTGGTGGTTGGGGTAATATATATGGTGGTGAAACAGCCACTGCAAATATTAATGTTACTATTCACTCAGGATTTATAGGTGATATTTCCCTTGCATATCAAATTGATGGAGATGTGTACGGAAGTACTCCGCATACAGTTACAGGCACAGCCGTGGTAACACAATTGATTACAGAAACATGGCTTTCCTACACTCCAACAACTGGTTCATGTGCTCAAGGTATTACAGATGATATAGATGTTACTTTTGATGCAACAGGGCTTACCGCTGG
>JABIME010000298.1 GCA_018654125.1 Candidatus Cloacimonadota bacterium | reverse complement strand
TGTTGGATATGTCTTTGGTCAGTTAGCTGAGAAAATCAAATTGCCTACAATTACAGGTTATATTCTTGCAGGTGTTTTTATTGGAAGTTCCGGATTGAAGTTGATCCGTCATGAAAACATGGAAATATTATATATATTATCGGAGATCACACTTTCTTTTATTGCTGTTATCATTGGTGGTGAATTTTCATTTTATAAGCTTAAATTATATGGTAAGAATATCCTCTTTCTTACACTATCACAAATGTTTCTTACATTCTTCTTAGTCTCTTTTGGTCTTTTGGCAATTGGATTTTCTAACTACATAGCATTTGTTTTGGGTGCAATTTCAGCCGCAACTGCACCAGCTGCAACAGTGGTAATCGTAGAGAAATTAAAAGCAAGAGGAAAGTTTGTAGATTACCTTTATGGCATTGTTGCGCTAGATGATGCAGGAACAGTAATTTTATTTTCTATTGCATTTGCAATTTCTGGGTCTATGATGGGAGATGTTAATGTGAACATTTCGCATTCTGTTATTCACGCTTTCAAAGAAATTATCATTTCAATGTTAATTGGTGCAGTTAGTGGTTTGATTATTCATTTTGTCACAATTAAAAAGCACAATTTAAATGAGATCAAGATAATCTCGCTCGGAATAATATTCATTACTACATCAATTGCCATAAGCTTGCATCTATCACCACTGATCGCTAATATGGCATTGGGAATGTTATTAATTAATATGAATAAGAAAAATGCGCGCATACTATTTTCATTCGAACCAATGACACCTCCACTTTACGCTATCTTCTTTGCAATAGCCGGTGCGGAATTAAATATTTCAGTTTTTACAGATCCAATAATTCTTTTAGCAGGATTCACCTACATAGTTTTTAGATTTGTAGGTAAATATTTTGGAATTTTTATAAGCGGTGCTGCTTTAAAGATAGATAAGAAAGTTAGGAATTATCTTGGTCTAAGTTTACTTCCACAAGCGGGAGTTGCGATAGGTTTAATGTTATTTGTACAAGCGTCTCCAATAATTCAGCAAGCATCACTTAAAATCCAGAATGAGATCGCCCAAATGACAAATATTATTTTGATGTCTGTTTTTGTTAATGAGATCATCGGACCACCACTTTCTAAATTCGCAATCTTAAAAAATCTGAAAAGGAGAAAATGATGGAATTTTCGGAAATAGTTAAACTTGAATGCTGTGAAGTTGATTTCACAGCTGCAAATAAAAATGAGGCACTGCATAATATTGGAAAACTGCTGAAGCGAAGCAGAGAATTTAGAAATATCGAAGAAGATGTTATCTTTACAGCTCTTAAAGAGAGAGAGGCAATGGGAAGTACAGGATTTAGTAGAGGTATTGCTATTCCCCATTGTCAGTTAGAAGGAATTGATCATTTCATTATTGCAATTGCAATCTGTAAGAAAGGAATTTCCTTTGATGCTCTCGATAAAAAAAGATCTAAAATATTTATTACTATTGTTGGTCCAAAGGGTGATAGAAGTACGCACTTGAAATTACTTGCGCAAGTTTCACAGATACTAAAAGAACCAGGTGTAGCTGATGACATGTTACAATCCACTACAAAAATCGGACTTTATGAAGAATTTCTGCGTAACACAATTGATATTGATACAATATCAAAAAAAGGGAAGGAAGTATTAATGATACTTACAGTTAAAGATGAAAGCATAATGCAGGATATAACTGAAGTTTTTGTTGAGTATGGAATCCAGAATTCAATTATTTTGGAAACCCATAACATGGAAAACCTGCTATCTAACACTCCCCTTTTCATGGGATTTTTTAATTTCACTTCAGAATCTAATGCTCTAAATAAAATAATTTTGGTTAAACTCACTAAGGATCACATTAATGCATTAATAAAGGGATTGGAGGATGTTTTCGGTGATTTAGATACTTATTCTGCACTTAGTATTATTGTTTTGGATATCTTCTTCTCAAAAGGGATCATGTGATGAATAAATTCGACAAGATAGTAGATAGAAAAAACACTAAATGCTATAAATGGGATTACAATAAAGAGATTTTTGGAGAAGAAGATCTTCTCTCAATGTGGGTTGCTGATATGGATTTTAAGGCACCTGAGGAAGTCTTAGAAATTCTACAAAAACGTATTGATCACGGAATTTTTGGATATACAGGCAATACTGAATCCTTCTATACTTCCATAATAAAATGGATGATAGATAGGTTTAACTGGAATATAAAAAAAAGCTGGATAGTTACAACTCCAGGTATTGTTCCGGCAATAAATTTTGCTATACAAACATACACAAAAAAGAAAGACAAAATTCTTGTTCAAACTCCTGTATATTACCCGTTTTTTACTTCGATAGAAAATAATGATCGTAAACTGGTTACAAATGAGTTGAACCTGGTTGATGATTATTACGAAATGGATTTTATTGATCTTGAAAATAAATTAATTGATAATGTTAAAATAATGATATTATGCAGTCCGCATAACCCTGTAGGCAGAGTTTGGAAAATTGATGAATTAAAAAAAGTATCCGAATTGTGTTTAAAGTATAATGTTCTTCTCATCTCAGATGAAATTCATTCTGACCTAATTTTTAGAGGAAATAAACACATCCCGATTCCAAGAATTTCTAAAGAGATCTCAAATAATTCACTAACTATGTTTGCTCCCAGCAAAACATTTAATGTTGCAGGGTTATCACTATCTTACGTTATTATTCCAAATAAAAAACATAGAGTGAAATTTAAAAAAACACTACAAAATTTAGGACTTCATGGAGGGAATGTTTTTGGGATTGAAGCCTTGGAAGCTTCCTATACATACGGACATAAATGGTTAGATGAATTACTATTTTACATTGAGGATAATTACACTTTTGTTAAACAATATTTACAAAATAATATTCCTGAGATCAAAGCAATAAAAATGGAAGGAACATATCTTTTGTGGTTAGATTGTCGTGAATTAGAACTTTCACAGAAGGAACTTGCTAGTTTCTTCATTAATAAAGCTGGTTTAGCATTGTATGATGGTTCAAAATTCGGCAACGGTGGAAATGGTTTTATGCGTCTTAATATTGGTTGTTCAAGAAAATTAATTGAAAAAGCTTTATTTCAACTTGAAGAAGCTGTTAGTAATATTTAGCAAATTTTTTACACAAAAAAAGGGACCCTAAAAAAAGGATCCCTTTTCTTTTTTTATTTTCAATGTATATCATCGTATAGAATATTATCCCAATTTTCCCAATAGATTGGAGAGGCATTAGCATTGTATATACCATTCCAATCACCATTTGCAGGAACAGTATTCCCACCATCTCCATTTGTATCTCCACCATGTTCATCATCTTTATAGGAAGTAAACCAGACACCTGAACCATCAAAATTCAGTAAATTGTCTCCCTGATACCAAATTGAACCATCATTAAATTTTATAATTACGTTATCAGCCAATGTAAGAGAATTATCAGTATCTATTTGCATTTCAGAAGAGATCACAAAAGGCACTTCTGTCTCTTCCCAACTTACATTTCCCTCAACATTACTTGTGTAAACATAAATGCCATTCTTAACATTCGATTGAGATGGATTTTCCAAGTTATGAAATGTATTTGAAGAATTTAGATTTATTTGAGCGTTTATCATTAATGGTTTCACATTATTGTAGAACACATTTCCAATTATCGTAGTATTTGCACCTGCATACCCTGCATTTAGAACAGGTTCCACTGAGCCAGTATTATAGACAAAAGTACAACTGGAAACATTAACCGATGTGTCATTATCTAATGAAAGAGTATAACCATCATTATAACCACCACCATAATAGAATTCACAATAATTAAATGTTGAAGAGTTATTTATTCCACTAATTAGAAGATAATCCCAATCACCTGGGTTTGGCGATGTAATATCATCATCATTATTTGTGTCTCCAATCATTGTATCATCCTTGTATGAAGTAAAAATAACTGGTTCAGTTATCGTTGCATTTGCAATAATAGTTCCCTCAATCCAAAAGTTAACTCCATCATCAAGTTTTAAAACTACACCCGGTTGACAAGTTAATGAGTTTCCTGCCTGCAATAGATATTCACCTTGCTGTAATACGTATGGAACTTCCGTTTCACCCCAGGTTATATTACCATTAAAGTCGCTTCCATTAACAAGAATCCCATTATGATCATTAGTATCGGAACGATTATTTGGATCGTTGAAAATATTTGAGTCATCAAGATCAAAGTTTACATTAATATTTAATGGCCAGGTATTATCATAAAATATATTGCTCTGAATAATAGTCCCTGATGCTGCTAAAGATGCATCAAGAGCTCCTTCATTACTTTCATTATGAGCAAATACACAATTCATTACATTAGCATTAGTATCAGAATCCAGATGCATCACGTATCTGTTTTGATAACC
>JABIME010000036.1 GCA_018654125.1 Candidatus Cloacimonadota bacterium | reverse complement strand
TATAAAAGCAGAAGGACCTGAGCATGAAAAAATTTTTACTATCCAAGTTTCAATAAAAGATGAAATTTATGGATTAGGAATCGGTAACAGCAAGAAAGAAGCACAGCAGGATGCTGCGAAACATGCCTGCAAAAAGTTGAACCTCTAAACTTCTAATGAAATGAAAATATTTCCGATTTTCATTCCTCATCTTGGATGTCCATTCGATTGTGTATATTGTGATCAAGATACAATTACAAAAAGTAAACCACCTATTATTCAATCAATTTCTGATAGCGTTAAAAAATTTTGTGATAATAATAAATTGGAAGATAAAGAGATCGCTTTTTTTGGTGGTACATTTACAGAATTATCAAAAAAACTTCAGCAACAATATTTTGATGCTGTAAATGAATACAAAGACGCTTTAACCAGTATCAGAATTTCTACAAGACCAGATTCCATTGATAAAGATATTATAGATTTTTGTAAGAACAACAATGTTCGAACTATAGAATTAGGAGTTCAAAGTTTCTCTGATGAAGTTCTATCGGCAACAAAACGCGGGTATACTTCCCAAGTTGCTACTGAATCGTGCAACTTGATTAAAAAAAATAACATTATCCTTGGTGTTCAATTAATGCTGGGACTTCCAGGTTTCAATACTACTACACTCGATGAAACAATTGAAACAACAATTAAGTTAAAGCCAGATTTTGTGAGAATTTATCCAACGATAGTTCTAAAAAACACTATGCTGGAAGATTGGTATAAGGATGGAGAATATTCCCCACTAACATTAGAGGAATCTATTGAGATTACCTCGAGGCTGGTAGAAAAATTTAAAAAAGAAGATATTTCTGTAATTAAGGTTGGGCTACATTCGGATATCGAAAAAGATAGTATTATTGCAGGGCCTTATCATCAATCATTTGGAGAATTGGTAAGAGCTGAAATATTGAAAACAAAAATACTTAATAACTTTAAAACTAAAACTTTAGAAATTTCTAACAAAGATATTTCTTTGTTCAAGGGATTCAATTCTAGAATGTTAAAAGAAGTAAAAACTAAACTTGGACTACAGAAAATTCCAATTAAAATTAGTAAGAATATGAAGAAAGATAATTTTATCTTTTCAGATGTTGAACCAGATGAAAACTGGTAATTATGAAAATAATATTAATACTGCTCTCTATTATACTCATCTCATTCTTTTATAGAAAAACTATTCCCATAATTGGTGGCTGGAAAAAGATTTTGTTGATCAGTTTACGCTCGATTTCTATAATCATATTACTTTTACTGCTTCTAAACCCAATTCTATATTACTTCAAAAATAAAATAGCTAAGCCATCTATTATTATTCTAAATGATATTTCAGACAGTATGCTCCAAGTTGGTAATGAAGGATCTAAACTTGAAGTTTTTAAGAGTATTAGAAAAGAAATTGAAAAAACTTTAGCATTAAAAGATCATGAAATTATTATATTCGATTTTGCGGATGGTATAGATGGTAACACGAAATCTACAAACCTAAGTAAGACATTATTACAAACTTTTAAAAAGAATGATCCAAGAAATATTGAAGCAATAATCTTACTTTCTGATGGATGGCTAAATGATGATGATCTGGAAATTATTGTGAATTATAAAATCCCAATTTACACTTTTAATCCCATTTTTAACTCTGATGTTTTTGATCTTAGAATTTCTGACATCGAACATAATAAAGCAATTTATAGAAATGAGGTTACACCAATTCAAATTGGAATAAATTCTAAAAATTATAATGGAAAAGTAAAAGTTGAACTGTTTTCTGATAACAAAGCAATCAGCAAAAGAGATATTGATTTTGATGATAAGGAGTTTCTTCAACTCACTTTTGATGTCTCATTTATAAATAGCGGTTTCACTCCAATTAGTTTTAAGATAACAGCAGATTCCGCTGAAATTAATACTGATAATAACATTATAAATAGCGCAATTCAGGTTAAGCGTGACCGCTCTACAAACTTGCTGATATCTGATAATTTAAATTGGGATGCAAAATTTATAATTGGTGCCGTAAACCAAAATCAGCACTGGCAAAGTAAATTTTTACTTAAGAAAGGTAACCTGCTATCGGTAGATAAAATAGCAAACTTTGAAACCGAAATGAATGACATTAATGTTCTTACATTAATAAATAATGGTGATCTATCTCTAAATAAAAATGAAGTAGATATAATTGATAGATTTGTGAAAAAAGGTGGTGGACTTTTTGTTATTGGAAAACCAATTAAAAGTATCTCAAATCTTTCAGCTGTTATACCCTTAAACATAAATAATACTTTTAAATCTACTTTTACTCTAACCAATCAGAGCAATCAATTTAACACATTTGCTTCAATTCAGAATAAAAACATCAAGAATATCCCACCTATTTCATATTATTATGCTCGTTCAAAAATTCAAGCTAAAGTTTTGGCAGAAATTAGTAATGAGGAGAAAAGTTCTGCCATTATTTTCAATAATATTGGGAATGGGAAAATCTTAAGTTTTGTATTCAACGATCTTTGGAAATGGCAGCTTTGGGATTCAGGAGATAGTTACAATGATTTTATTCATAATATTTTTTCATGGCTAGGTCAAACAAACTCCGAGCGTTTTTATGCATCATTAGATAAAAACTCCTTTTACCTAGGAGAAGATATAGATATTGATCTTCATGCTTTTGATGAAAAACTTTCTCCAATTAGTAATATAAATGCAGAAATTTCTGTTTCAAATTCTAATGGTAAAATTGTTCATCAAGGTTTTATGCTTAAAGCAAATAACAAGCACTATATAACAATTTCAACTCTTCCTCCCGGAGATTATAATTACATTATTACTGATAAAATATCTAATTTGCAAACTGAAGGTGAGTTCATGATATCCCACATTTCTCCTGAAAGCAGAGATATTGGAGTAAACAGATCTCTGCTATCATACATTTCTAATAAAACTAATGGGAAAGTGCTAAATAAAGCAAATCATTTTGATATAAGCAAAGCAGAAAAAGAGATCATAAAAATGCGTTATGAAATTCCAATATATAAAAAATGGTATGTAATTGCTATTTTTTTAATTGCGTTTTGTACTGAGTTATTCTTACGAAAACGATGGGGATTATTATAAAAAAAAACAGCCCGTTAAAAACAGGCTGCTTTGTAATCTTTTAGCTAATTATTAAAATTTTACCATCATTGATGAATTCAAGCCTATACCTTTTCCATAACGGAAAAATCCATGATAGAATGTTGCTCCTGTTTGCCATTCAAATCTGTCAAATATCAAACCTGTTTTGAATTCATAATAAATATTATCATCATATCCAAGTACAGCTTGGAACGGCAACCATCTCCATTGATAACCTGCACCTAAAGAAAATCCATTCTTGTAGGAATGCTGATTATTAATATATTTAGCCATTATCTGTAAACCGTCCAAGATAGTATAGTCCATTCCAACACTTACACTTGGATTAAATTTTACATAACGGTTCTTTATTCTTGTAGAATCATCTTCGGCAAATGTCTCTTCAATTGCTTCATAATCTTCGTCAAAATATAACAGATCATTTCTGTAGTATTTTTCATACCAGCCACCACCGAGATTCTTATAATTCAACTGCATGAAGATATCATCAATTTGAGCGTGGAAATTCCCATTAAAAATTGTAGCTTTTACACCAAATCCAAAAGATGGAGTAAGTCTCCCAACTGATCCCTCATCGGTATATTCAAAATGGGCATTATAGTGATAATAAAGGCTGTCATCCATTGATCCAAATTTCTGAGAACTATCATCAATAGATGCATACATCATTGAATAATCTAAGTTGATATTTGCACCAACATAAAGGGTCATATCCCTTAAATATTCCACAAAAGAGCTACTCTCTTCCTCTGGGAATAATCCGGGAATCATGCCAAAACTGAGTCCTTTTGGATATGCAAAATCTAGCGTAGCCCTCCAAAATGAAAAAACTGTACTGCCTTCACCTGTATTGCTTTCATACGGTCTGTTTGTATCGTTTCCGTATATAACCAGGTTAGAATACATTTTATCTAGGATCTCTACATTCCCAAATGTTTTAAGACCAAAATTAAAGTTCCAATACTTATGCCCGAAATTAATAAAATCGTGAGAAGTATTAAAGTCTAATAAAAAATCATCTGCTGTCAGTATACTCTTCTCACCATCTGTAAGTTGATGATCAGTTTGGAACATCAACATATCATCGAATCTTAATATAGAGTTATTCACATTTAATTCGTATGCACTAAAAGGAATATGGATTTGCGAAAAAGATCTATCTGCATTATCTGCAGGATTCTCTGGGAAAAAATCAAAATTTCCAAACAATGCTAAACTTAATGTCAGGGTAATTAATGTTAATAATACTTTTCTCATGTTATTTCTCCCTACTCTTCATCTTCATCGAAAAGATGATCACCAATATTCACTTCGATCACAAGATCTGCTTGGATTTTCAAACCACCTGTCCAGGCATCTTCACCTTCGCTGAATATGTGAATTCTAGGAGCTGTGTAAACAGAATCGCTAATGAAATAATCCAACTCTTCCTGCAATACTGTTACTTCCAATTCCTTATAATTATCACCGCTTGTTTGCTCAAATAGAGGAACCCTGAACATTTCAACATTACTTAAAGAGTCAGGTCCTTCAAAATTATATATTTCACTCAAAACACTTGTTGAGTCTTCAGAAACAAGGATGTCAAATCCAACTTCCATACCAGTGTTGTTCCAATATTTAAAAATAATTTTACCTGTATTATATGATTCGAACATTCTTGGTTCAAATGCTTCTGTATCCATCACATCAATATTTATCTCTCCGCTGCTAAGTGGGATGACCCACATTCCATCAGCTTCATAAGTCTCGATCTGAAGATCAGCAATAACTTCAAAATCAATTAATATTGAATCATTGAAAGAGAGATATGGTATCACTGTTCCATTTCCAATAAATGGATTCATCGTATATTCAAATCCATCTGGAATAATTTGTAACATTTCATTTATATTATATTCATCGGAACTAAATTCGACCTGAGATATTCCTTCTTCTACATTCAGGTTTATTGGTTCACCTTCATAACTTGTTAATGAAATTACTGTTGTATCACGTTGTGCAATAAGCTCAAATGAAGCTATCATTGGAATTTCTGATTCTATTGTAAAAATGATTGAACTGTTACCACTAAACATGAAACTGTCTTCATCCACTATTTCAGGTTGAATAAGATCAATATCTTTATAACCTTCTATTAGCTCTATTGGTTGAGAAGGAATTTGAGCATTTATAACATATTCAGCTTGAATATCTGTAATTTGAATATCCATTTGTCCGGTAGCTGATGTGTCAATAATTGCTGTTCCATCATCTGTTATTTCACCTTCACCAATAAGCTTAACTGTAATATCGTTTCCTATAAGACTATCCGCAAGACTTATAACGCCTGTAGCAGTTCCACCAAGAGGAGCTATGTTTTCAAATATAGCTTCTTCAACTTGAAGAATATCTTCACCATCTAAAATCTGAACTGTTAATGGTAAACCTTCTGGAGCATTTCCTAGCCAGAAAACAGTATTATTGGTAATCGTAAGATTTAAATTTCCACTCACAAATTTAATTTGCTCATATTCATCAAATGGTTCAAAATCTTTAACAATTACAAATGGAACTGTAATATCTGGATATCCTGGTATTACATTTACCGGCTGTCCATCTAACGCTGCTATCTCTGGTGGTGCATACTCTCCAAGTGAATAAACTTCACTATGAACTCCCGTATCCTCAATTTCTATATCACCAAAAAATTGCGATTCAGAAATTATTTCATAAAACTGGAGTGTATCTCCATTTGCTTGGAATGATCCAACTTCTTCTGCTATAGCTTCTGCATCAAAAGTATCATTCAAAAGAACCAAACGTACTGGTACTGTCCACGAAGGAATACCAATATCATCAGGAATCGAACAACTAATTAACAATAAAACCAAAAAGAATGGTAAAATCATTTTTCTCATATATCCCCCTAAAGTTTTTAAATTTGAAATCTTATATCTTAATTTACTATATGTGTGTTATATTTGTAAAAATCAAATTTATACGTCCAGTAAAAAATTATATTTTCCAATTCAATCATAATTATCTTACTTGACAGCATACATAACTTTTTAAATTTATTGGTAGTTAGAACATTAAAATGAAGGAGGATAACATGAAAAAAATAATATTTTTTTCATATCTATTCATTGCTGTTGTACTTTCAGCAGAATGGACAATTGTGCAAACTTTCCAGATTCCTGAAGGTGCATCTGGATTAGCATTTGATGGCACATACCTTTATTGTGGTATTTATGGTGCAAATGGAGATGAAGTTTATCAGATCGATCCAAGTGATGGAACTTATCAACTGCAATTCTCTAATGTGAATATTGGAGACAGCTTTGGTATGACTTTTGATGGTACTAATCTTTGGGTTACCGATCACGTTACAAACCCATCTGTTCCGGCTACTGCTTATGAATTGGACATTAATTCTGGTGCCATCTTATCACAATTTGATCTACCTGCGCATTACATGAGTGGTATTGCTTATGATAATGGTGATTTTTGGGTTACTGCTTATTATGATCCTGATGGAGAAATCTACAAAGTGGATAATACAGGAAGTATAATTCAGCAACTTCCAGCTCCAGATGCACAACCATGGGATCTGTGTTTAGAAAATGATAATCTCTGGATGGCTGATTATTGGGGAGATGCTCTTTATAAAATTGATCCTTCAAATGGAACACTTCTAGAAACTCATCCATCAGAGGGTGTTGATCCTGCAGGTATTGTTTTCGACGGTCAACATCTATGGTATTGCGATAATGGCACAGGCGGCTCTGATAACCTATATAAAGTTGATCTTGCTGGCGGAGGAGCACCTCAAATAAATATTGATCCAACAACGATCGATTATGGAATTGTAACTGTTGGTGATGTGATTAATGGGCAGTTTACCATTTCCAATATTGGAGTAGCAGATCTTTTAGTAGCATTTGAAGATATTACAGGTGAAGGATCTGAATATATTGCCTGGGGAGCTGGAACATCATACACAATTCCACCGGGTGGATCTGTAGTTTGCAGCATTCCCTATTCACCACAGGAAGCAGGAATTTTAGATGCAATTGGAACAATATCATCAAACGATCCTTTAAATAATGAAGCTGAAATCACTTTTTTGGGAACTGCAGTAAATAGTGGTCCTGAGATTGAAATTAATCCAACTACAATTAATTATGGTTCTGTACGCGAAGGAGCTGTTACAGGAAGATTCATTGAGATTAGCAATCAAGGGGATGAAGCTCTTGAGATCAATGAATTTGAATTTGATATCCCACAATATTTTGTTGATGATACAGTTGATCTTCCAATTATTATTCCTACTTTAG
>JABIME010000035.1 GCA_018654125.1 Candidatus Cloacimonadota bacterium | reverse complement strand
TTCTATGATCTGCATAAATTGCAAACAATTTTGTTCTAAATCCTCGACACTTTTTTGGGGATTTAAACTGATCTCAAATTGTGCACCAGGTTCCAAAGTTATTGCCAAAAAAGAGTTTGTCACACCTACAATGTTTGTGTCGTCATTAGTTGGTTGAAAACCTTTGGAAACCAAGGCTTCCAGAAGTGATTTTATTCCATCTTTTCCATAATAAGATATGCTTCTTTCTGATGCAGAATCAACTACAAAATATTCCAATTCTGCACCGATTATAAAATTATTCGGAGCTTTCTCGCTAATATGCAAAAAATCTGTTATTACTTTCTTTTGAGCTTCATAATTCATGATCATATTATTTCCTATTAATCTCTATATACCTTATTCATCTATTGGTACAGCAAATCCCAATTTCCTTCAAAGATCTTCCATTTATCTTTGTCTTTATCATAATAGAAAGTGATAAGACGATTTTTCAGTTCGGGATTTTCATCCAGAAACTTAATATATTCCTCAGAATCTTTATAATTAGAAACAGGATTAACTGGTTTCTTATTTCCGATCCAAATAAATTTTTGATCTTCGATCTTTTCTCTGGTTTTTGTGGCAAGTCTTTGCGGAGGTTCCAGATCATGATTTCCCAGCAGAACGATCCAATCAGAATCTTTATCTGTAAACGATGAAAGGAAATCTTGATACTTTTTATCAGCGTTTTTCCAGTTACGTTTAAAGTCTTTAAAAACAAGTGTTTGTTCAATTCTTTCCTGCTCATTCAGATCTAATGCAATTAGTTTTGTCTTAGTAATTTGTCCACTTTCTCGAATGCAGAATTGAACCTGATATTCACCTTTATCAAGTTTACCTGTAAGTTTACTGAGTTCTTTATTATAATCTAACTGACGGTCATTAGAATAAAATCTGCCCTCTTGAAATAGCGTTACTGAAATATTATCAGGATTCATTGTTACGGGATCTCCAGCATTATCAACTAATGTGAGATCAATAGGGATGAGTTTACCGTGCTCCTCATCCTGAGGTTTCACAAAATCATTTTTTTCAACATTATAATTTTGCCAAACGCTGTCTGCTTTCACCATTATCACAGAGGGGATTCTTGTGTACTGAACAGGAATCAAATTAGCTTGTAGAGCATAACAACTAAGAGTTTTAAAATGAAAATCATGCAGATATTCAGCCCTTAGCATTTTATCTAAAGACAAAATTCCATTCACAGCTTTATCTTTATCTATCTCGTGTTTGGAATGGATAAATTCAATAATTTTACGAATTTTTTCTTTGGGTTCCTCAATGTTTTCAAAAATGAAATCTTTTGGTATGGAAGCCTGCGGCAGCATTTCATAAAAGATACTTGGAGACATTAATATTGGAAAATCCCCATCAGTTATTTCAGCTTCTTTCAAACGAAGGAAAGTATTAAAAATGTTCTGGAATTGTATTGTATTTGCTTCCCATAAGAATTTCACATCTATTTGCAGAAGTTTACTCCAGAAATCAGATGGGATATTTTCATTCTCTCCAATAAAATCTAATAGTGATCGTTTATTATTTCTGCATTTTTTAAACACTTCTACAAAAACCGAATCCTGCGGAGCAAAATCTGGAATTGGTTCTTCATCAAGTTGTTTGATAAGAGCATTATATTGTTGTTCAGCCTGTTTTTTTAGCTCGGTGAAAAACTCGGGGTTCTTTTTACCTTCCGAACTCCCTTTTGGATATTCTAGAGTATAATCTGAATTTTCCCATTGTTGGTCTTTTAATACAAGGTCATAAGATGCAGAAAGAGAATTCTCATCAAAGGGAACAAGTACGTAATCGAACAAGTTATCCTTAAATGCAATTGCCAGAAATCCACCTTGACCAACAGTGAATTTGCTTACTCCAGTACTGTCAGCTTCTAAAGTTAACAGCGGACGGAACATTGAAAAATTGAATGCACAAATATTAACATTCGCATCTTTTACCGGGTTATTTTCTTCATCAAAAATATTCAATGTGATCTCTCTGGTATCCTGATAGTAGCGTGTTGAATTTACATAATTGTTATTTTTCCCTTTAGAAACTACATCATCTGTACTATCTGGGAAGCTGCTGCGAGCTAAAATGAAAAGTGTCATTTGAGATGAAGCACTGAACCAGGCATCATCAAGATTGTATGTAGGAGATGTGTTTTCTGCATAATGCCACTCACCGTTAATAAACATTTCCGTCCAGGCATGATTATTGTCTGTATGGGCCCACCACGGTGTCCAGGCTGGTCGTGCTGGAATTCCAATTGTTCGTAACGCTGCTATATAAAAAACCTGCATCTCACCGCATCTTCCAATATTACTTTTTTGTAAAACGGAAAGCGGATCCTGCGTTCTTCCTGAAGTAGAAACGAACGTCATATTCTCTCTCGTCCATAGTGTTACCCGTCTTAATCGTTCTTCAAGATCAGGATATTTTATTACATAATCCAAGAGCCCCAGATCGGAAAATACTTTGCGATAATTTGTTAACTTTTCGTGGGAGACAGTTGTTTTGGCAATGTAAGAGAGTACAAATTCATCAGGGTATTTTTCATAATCTTCCATAGCAAAAAGCTCTTTCAAAACTAGATAATTCTCTAATAAATTATTCGGATCTGTATCCCAGAGAGTTCCGCTATTTTCAGTTGAGATCAAGTAAGCCATTAAACCATCAGGATAAGATCTCAAATAGGAATTATAAACATTCCTAACATCTTCAGGTAGATTCTTTAAATTCTCATCAGCTCGAATTGTTAGCGTATCAATTAAACTTTTTTCTATTGTAAAATCAGCGGATAAAGTAATTGTAAATAATATTAATATTATAAAACAACAAAATTTGTTCATTTATTTTCTCCTGTTAACATTTTCAAAACGATTTTATAAATAATTCCGATTTAATATTGTCAATAAGGATGTGAAATTCTATAAAAAAATATATTTGACGCTAACAAACGATTCAGCAAAATAGATAACATTCACAAAGATCTAAAAAAAGGGAGAGAATATGAAACAAATGTGGAAAAAATTATTACTTATATCAGTTTTATTAATTACGTGCTTAAGTTTATTTGCTGCTGAGAAACCATATTTTATGGTTAGTAATACTGCTGGAAGTATACCAGAAAAAATGAGTGAAACAAAAGCTGTTTTAGAAGAAAATGGTTTTGAAATAGTAGGAGAATACTCTCCATTTGCTGGAAGACATGTTGTTATTTTTACAAATGAAAACTTAATTAATGATGCAGCAAAAACAGATTTCGGTGCATATGGTGCAGCATTGAGAGTAGCTTTTACAGAAATTGATGATAAAATACAAATTGCCTATACTAATCCTGTTTATTGGTCTAATGCTTATAGAATGGAATTAGAAACAGAACAATTAAATATTCAATTAGAGAAATGCTTTGGAATTGGTGAAGCATTTGGATCTGAAGATGGTGTAAAAATTAAGAAACTGCGCAAATATCATTATATGATGGCAATGCCTTATTTCGATGATCCATACGAGTTGGCAGAATATGAAAGTTATGAAGAAGGGATTGAAATTGTAGAAGCTGGATTGGAAGCACAAAAAGGTGGAGTCAGCAAAGTTTATCGAATAGATATTCCCAACAAAAAAGAGACCGTATTTGGTATTGCTTTAACCCAAAAAGGTGGTAGTGATCAAGTAGTCATGAATAAAATTGATAAAGCTAATTTTAAGCATACTGCCTATCTTTGTTATGAAATGGTGGTTTCTGGTAACAAAGCATATGCCCTGCACGGCAGATTTAGAATTGCACTTAGTTTTCCTGACCTTACGATGGGATCATTTACAAAAATTATGAGTGCACCAGGAGACATAAAAGAGGCTTTAAAAGAAGTTGCTGAAAAGTAGGAATTACTTATGAGTAAAATAAATATTCAATATTACAAAACAAAGATCGGGGAAATGATATTAGGCTCTTTTGATGGTAGCTTATGCTTGCTGGATTTTCGATACAGAAAAATGCGAACAACCGTTGATAACAGGATAAAGAAAGGATTGGATGCAGAATTTATTGAGCAGGAAGATGAAATTTTAACAGCAACTAAACAGCAATTAGACGAGTATCTGGCTGGAGTTAGAGCGGAATTCGATGTTCCTATTTTAACAATTGGAACAGATTTTCAATTGAGTGTATGGGAAGCTTTGATGAAAGTACCTTACGGAACAACCTCCACATATTTACAATTAGCAAAAGATATTAACAACACCAAAGCAGTACGAGCAGTTGCCAATGCCAATGGAGCAAATGCTATTGGGATTATCATTCCCTGTCATCGTATTATTGGAACAAACGGAGAACTTGTAGGATATGGTGGTGGATTGGCTGTAAAAAAGAGGTTATTGAAGCTGGAGAGTGAACATAGTAAAACGCTAATTTAATATTTACTCTTTATCTCCCACAATATTTCTCATAGATGTGATCATATGAGAGTATCTGTATAATTCATTTGTAACATGGATAACTAAGAAAAAAAGTTTATTGCCTAATTTATAATTATTTATGAAGTTGGGAACAGATGAATTTGAAGGGAGAATAACAAATGAGCAAAAATTTAATATTTTTATTTCTATCATTAATTCTTACATTATCCGCAGTTGAAATGCCGGATTTTGAATATATTGTACAAAAGCAACATGAAGCAGCCAGGATGAAGGCAGAAAGTTATTCAAGATGGATGGATAACCTGCAAGAAGATATGCGAAATATGGATTGCTATGATGTTCGCTATTATTCTATTGATATCGATGTGGATTTTGACCTGCATTATGTAGAAGGAATTGTGATTTCTCATTTGGAAATTCTGGATGATAATGTGTCACTTGTCAGTTTTAATTTTACAACTGATCTGGATGTAGATGACATCATCATGAACATCACTTCACTTAGTTTTACTCATACCGATGACCTAATAGAAATTGATTTGGGAACTTCCTACAATACTGGTGACATAATTGAACTGGAAGTGCAATATTCTGGTAATCCACAGAACAGACTTAACGATGGAATGAAGTTTCAGGAACATGCTGGCGTTCCAATTGTTTTTACGATGGTTTCACCAAAAGGTGCGCGCAAATGGTGGCCCTGCAAAGATACTCCGGCAGACAAACCAGATTCGCTGGATATAAGCATTACGTATCCTTCCCAATATATTTCTGCTTCTAACGGAACACTTATAGAAGTTATAAATAATGGGAATGGAACCAATACTGCAAACTGGCACGAGGCATATCCTGTCTGCACATATCTTACCTCTTTTGCAGTTACAAATTATCAGACTTATTCTTTTAATTGGGAATATAACGGGACCAATATGATGGTAGATAATTTCGTTTATCCAGAGCAGTATGATATGAGTGTTGCACTCTTTTCACTTTGTGAGGAAATGCTTACTTTTTATTCTGATACTTACGGAGAATATCCATTTATTACCGAAAAATATGGTCATGCAACTTGTACAAATTTAGGCGCATTGGCAATGGAACATCAAACCGTTACTTCATTTGATTCAGGTTACATAAGCGATCCTGCTGCAGAATATACAGTTGCTCATGAGTTGGGTCATCATTGGGCTGGAGATGCACTTAGCATTGGAGGTTGGGATCATGTATGGCTCAAAGAGGGTTTTGCTTCCTACAGTGAAGCACTCTGGGCAGAACATCTTTTTGGTTTTGAAGGTCTGCAAGCATATATGGAAGCTGAAGATACCGGCTCTCAACTTGATGAATGTTTGTATCGTGATCCAGAAGGTGGTGGAGGGCACATTTTTAATATTGTGATCTACAACAAAGGTTCGTGGGTGGTTCACATGCTGCGTGGTTTGTTGGGAGATGACCAATTCTTTGCAATGCTGCAGAATTTCTTTCAGGATCCAGAATTGATCTATGGGAATATTACAACTCATGAATTGGAAAATGCAGCCGAAAATGTTTATGGTGGAGAACTCGATTGGTTCTTTGATGAGTGGTATCTCAATTATGGCAGACCTCAATATCAATATGTTGTTTATACGTCGGAAACTCAAGATTCACTCAAGATTACTGTACATTCTCAGGGAAGTTCTGGAGATCCATTCCAGATGTTCGTTCCATACAAGATCAATGACGATATCAATGGAAGCTTTTGGGTGGAAGATGGTTTGAATTATTGCGTTGATACGCTTCCTGATGATCTGGTATCATTTGAATTTGATCCTGATAATTGGGTTCTAAATTATGGATTCACTGAGCAAATTCCTGTGCTGGAAGATCTCGAATTACAACGCGATGGCTCAATTGTTATTACCTGGAATGATTTTTTTGATCCTTCAATTGAGGGAATGAATATCTACCGAAAACAGGCAGGAGAAGATTATGTTCTTCTAAATACAGAACCTAGAACTGGAACTGCTTATTATGATGATGGAGTTACACTTGAGGAGGAATATTACTACAAGATCGCTGCTGTATTCCAAGCTGATGGGAATTATATAAGCAGTTATTCAAATGAAATATCAACAACTCCGGTTAATTTTACTTTTGATGAAGGGATATTAGTTGTCGATGGCACTCTAGATGGTTTAGTTTCATCACCGTTCCCAACCGATGAAGAAGTTGATGAATATTACGCTGATTTGCTCTCAGATTATTCCTATTCAACTTGGGATATTGCAGAGCAAGGAACTCCTCCGCTTTCTGAAATTGCTAATTACTCTACAATAATTTGGCATGCTGATGATATTTCAAACTATCCATTTGTTGATAGTGAATACAATATTAAATGTTATCTATTAGCAGGTGGGAATTTGTTAGCTTCCTGTTGGAAACAATTGTGCATGATCTCAGAAGATTTTCAGAATTATTTTCTCTATCTCGATGAATCAGCATTTCACGATCAAGCTGATTTTGCTAGAGCTTTTGGAATAAATGGTTTTTCTGATATTACTATTGATATAGGTAAAATCCCACTCCCAAACTGGGGAGATAATCTGCAGTATGTTAATAAATTTTTGCCAACAGAAGATGCTGAAGCTATTTTCACATACGATTCTTTCTCGAATGATCCGACCTGGGAAAATGCAGTTTGCGGACAGCGTTTTATCGGTGATTATAAAACTTATATTTTAGGATTTCCACTCTATTATATGGAGCAAGAGCAGGCAGAAAATTTAGTTCAGAACATCTTAGGAGATTTTGGTGAAATAAGCAGTGTAGAGAATTATGAGTTAGAAGTTATGAATTTTAAATTAACTAATTTTCCAAACCCATTTAATCCATCTACCACGATCTCATTCAATTTGATCGCAGAGATCACTGGGAGCACAGAGTTAAGCATATATAATCTGAAAGGGCAAAAGATAAAGAAACTAGAAGTTAGAAATTTGGAATTGGGAATTAATGATGTTATTTGGGACGGCACTGACCAAAACAACCAACCAGTCTCATCAGGAATATATTTTTATAAATTTAGATCAGGTGATATTGAAGTTAGCAGGAAGATGTTGTTGTTAAAGTAATGAAATTATTGTACTAGAGGAGAGAAAAATGAAACAAAAATTGGTAGTATTTTTTATTGTTTTAAGTTTTACATGTTTATTTGCACAGGATTATAGCCTTTATTTTGACGGTGTTGATGATTATGTTGAGATCATGGATGCACCAGAATTGAATCCAGCTAATACAATTACTGTAGAAGCATGGGTGAAAATGGAAAATTATTCTGGTTTACCAACAATTGTTGCCAAAGATGATTGGTCTTCTGTAGAATCGGGATATGTTTTACGAATTGATGATTATTCAAATGTAAATAGCCCACAATTTCAGATCGGTTCTTACGGCTGGTTTGGTGTTCAAGCTCCGCAGGGTAGCATTCCCTATAGTGAATGGACGCATGTTGCAGGAACATTTGACGGTAGCACTTTAAAAATATATATAAATGGTGCAGAAGCTGGAAGTTCAGCATTTTCTGGCTCTATTGCACAATCTCCTTGCAGTGTTTACATAGGAGGACATTATAATAATTACGTAAACAGGCAATGGGATGGACAAGTTGATGAAGTACGTATTTGGAATATTTGCAGAACAGAAAGTGAAATAATGATGGATATGCAAAATCCATTAACCGGAAGTGAAACAGGATTGGTAGGTTTATGGAGAATGCAGGAGGGAACAGGTTCTACCACATATGATCTTACACAAAATGCATTTGATGGGTCTATTTATGGAGCTTTTTGGGGTGAAGGATATCCAATGACAATAGAGGATGGCTCTGTTGCCGGATTAGTTTTAGAAGACTCAACCTGGGTACCAATAGAAGGTGCAATTATAACCTTAGGTGAATATGAAACTACAACTTTTGTTGATGGAAGTTACACTATTGATGTTCCTCCGGGAGAGTATCAACTTTCTTGTGAACATGACGATTATCTGTATTATACTCATCCTGAGAATTTAGTTGTTATATCAAGTCAGATCACTGAAATAAATATAAGCTTAACTCCACTGGTTGGTTCACATAATAATTCAATCCCTAAAGTTGTAGAATTAGCAAACTACCCTAATCCTTTCAATCCATCTACTACTATCTCTTTTTCTGTTGTTGAACAAAGCGACATAGATATTTCAATTTATAATTTAAAAGGACAAAGGGTAAAGCAATTAGAAATCAGCAATGTTGAACTGGGAATGAATGAAATAGTTTGGAATGGTGATGACGAATTAGGTAAACCTGTTTCAAGTGGAATATATTTCTATACAATAATATCCGGTGATTTTGAAGTTAGCAGGAAGATGTTGTTATTGAAATGAAAAAGAGAACTAGAAATTTATGTTGGAGGAAATATGGGGAATATCTTTATTATTCCATTTTTTCCAACTATCCTAACCCATTCAATCCTAGTACAATTACCTTATTTTCCGCTATTGAACAAGGTCATGTAGACATATCAATTTATAGTATTAATGGACAAAAAATTAAGACTTTAGAAAAAAGCTCCATTAGGATAGGAGTTCGCTCTTTCGCTTGAAATTGCAATGCTTGTCCGTATATAAATAGAAAATTTCGAGGAGAAGAACATGGATTATAATCCAAGTCTAGAAACTAGAAGGCTGATATTGAGAAAGATTTCCGAAGCAGATAAAGAGTACTTATTTGAACTACTTACTAATTCTCAAATTGATAAGAAAATGGTTTGGAATCACTTAGATAATATGAGCGAAATTACTGAGTATATAAATGAAATTTTAGTTTCCTACCAAAATAATCAACCAAGTTGTTTTGGAATTGAGATCAAGGAAAGTGGTGAGTTGATTGGCATTATTAAGTTAATTAACTACGATGATGAATTCAAATGTGTTGAAGTTCATTACATGTTGCTTCCAAAACATCACAGGCAAGGGATAATGACAGAAACGTTACTCAGAGTGATTTCCTTCATTTTCGACGAAACCGATATCAATAGGATTGAAGCTTTCTGCTTGAAAAAGAATAGAGCAGCTGGTAAGGTTCTGGATAATGCAGGTATGCACCTAGAGGGCGTGTTACGAGAAAAAATGTTTATTAATGATGAATTTGTAGATTTGAAACTGTATTCCATTCTAAAAAGTGATATTCAATACGGTTAGAATTTTTTAGAATCTACAAATTAGAGAAAATAATCATAGGGTTTGGCTTGTTTATTTTGGGTACGATCGGTTCTGTTGAAAAAATGTACAGCGACGTTGTACATCGTTTATTATCGTAACGTACAACTTTACGATACAACGCCTTCCCTTTTTCCTTTACAGAAATTATAACTTATCGAATTTTACAAAAGGTAAAAATTATGTAATTTAAGTTTATGGAGCTTAAAAAATGAACAGTAATGAGATCAGAAAACAGTATATAGAGTTTTTTAATAAAAAGGGGCACAAAATTGTTACTTCAGCACCGGTTATTCCAATAGATGATCCCACACTTCTTTTTATAAATGCGGGAATGAACCAATTCAAAGATATATTCTTAGGAAAGAGAAAACCTAAATATAAAAGAGTTGTGAACAGCCAAAAATGCATTCGGGCAGGTGGAAAACACAATGATCTTGATGAGGTTGGAAGAGACGGATATCATCACACTTTTTTTGAGATGTTGGGTAATTGGAGCTTTGGAGATTATTACAAAAAGGAAGCAACTAAATGGGCTTGGGAACTTTTAACCGATGTATGGAAACTTCCTAAAGATAAACTATATGCAACTGTTCATACATCTGATAAAGAAGCATTTAAGCTTTGGGAAAATGAAACAGATATTGATAGATCTCACATAGAATATCATGATGATAAAGATAATTTTTGGGAAATGGGAAATACGGGTCCTTGCGGTCCATGCTCTGAGATCCACATAGATAGAGGTGAAGAATTTTGTAATTTGAAGGATGATGAGAATCATGAATGTAAAGTGAATGGTGATTGTCACAGATATATTGAACTTTGGAATCTTGTTTTCATTCAATTTTTTAGAGATGATAATGGAAATTTGAATCCTTTAGAAAATATATATGTAGATACAGGTGCTGGTTTTGAACGAATCTGCCAGGTTTTACAGAATAAAAATTCCAATTATGATACCGATGTGTTCCAACCTATAATAGCACAAATAGAAAAATTCTCGGGAATAAAATATTATACTGACCAGCGTGGAACCTCGCATCGTGTGATAGCAGATCACATACGTGCATTAACTTTTGCGATTTCTGATGGTGGAATGCCTTCTAATGAAGGACGCGGATATGTGTTACGCCGCATTTTAAGAAGAGCGGTTCGTCATGGACATTTATTGAATATGAAGGAATCTTTTCTTTATAATCTTGTTGATGTTGTTGTGAATTTGATGGGTGATCATTTTAGTGAATTAAAAGAAAAGCAGACTCATGTGAAAATGATCATAAGATCGGAAGAAGAAAGATTTAATGAAACGTTGGAAAATGGTTTGAAGAAATTTAAGGAAATTGTTGCAAAAACAAAAACTGAAATTTCTGGCATTAATGTTTTCACACTTTACGATACTTTTGGTTTTCCACTTGATCTTACCAAAATAATGGCAGAAGAAAAAGGATTAACCGTTGATGAAGATGGATTCAAAGTTGAGATGGAAAAACAACGTCAGCGTGCGCGGGATGCTGCAAAATTTGATCTGAAAGCAGATAATATAAATTGGATAGAATTATCAGAAGATATTCCAACAGAATTTGTTGGCTACACAAAGGATTCTTCAACTTGTAGAATTTTGAAATATAATTTAGAGAATAATAAAGTTAAAATTGTTTTAAATAAAACACCTTTCTATGCAGAATCAGGTGGACAAATTGCCGATAGTGGAAAGATATTTAATAACGAATGTGAAATAATAATTACTGATGTTCAAAAAGATGCAGACCAATTTATTCACATTGGAAAATTGCAGAAAGGCGAAATTAAGAATGTAGAATTTACAGCAGAAATTGATGTTGAAAGACGAATGGATATTGCCAGAAATCATACTGTTACGCATATTTTGCATAAAGCACTTAAAAGTGTATTAGGAGAGCACATTCAGCAAAAAGGATCTTACCTTCATCCTGATCATCTGCGTTTTGATTTTACCCATTTTAAGCAGGTTAGCAGGCATGAACTTGACATTATTGAGAGAGCGGTTAATGAGAAAATTCGCGAATGTCTACCGGTGAAAACGGAAGTGAAAAGTATTGAAGATGCAAAAAAAGAGGGTGCGGTTGCACTTTTCGGTGAGAAGTATGGTGAAACTGTTAGAGTTGTGAATATGGGGAGTTATTCCAAAGAACTTTGTGGTGGAACGCACTTGAGATTTACCGGAGAAATTGGTTTGTTTAAGATCACGTCTGAGTCATCAATTGCTGCTGGAATACGTAGAATTGAAGCAATTACCGGAGTGAAATCAGAAAAATATGTAAAGATATTAGAAAATGAAATTGATGAGATAGGAAGACAACTGAATGCTCCTTCTTCATCTGTTATAGAAAAGATAAACAAGATGATCAGCGAAAATAAGAAACTGCATGTTCAGCTTAAAACAATAAGGGTAAAATCTGCAGGAAATATTTTAGACCAACTTGTTCAAAAAGCAATTGATATTGATGGAACTAAGGTTGTTCTTGCCAAAATCAACATACAAAATCCTGGAATGATGCGTCAGATCGGTGACCAACTGCGTGATAAACTAAAATCAGGTGTTGGTGTTCTTTTTGCAGAAGTCGATGGAAAAGTTTCTATACTTGCAATTGTAACAAAAGATCTTACAAATAAATATCATGCAGGAAAAATTATTGGTAAAGTTGCAGAGCTAGTTGGTGGGAAAGGTGGCGGCAGACCTGATATGGCTATGGCCGGTGGTAAGAATGCTGACAAAATAGTTGAAGCTATAAAGAAAGTACCTGAAATAATTAGGGAACTTAAACAGGATTAATTTTACTAATCCTGCTTCTTACAAATGAAAAAAATATTAATTATCCGCCTCAGTTCATTGGGTGACATTGTTCTAACTCAGTCTGCTGTAAAAGCTGTGAGAGATGAATTTCCCGATGCAAAAATTCACTATCTTACAAAACGAGTTTTTTCTTCTATAGTAGAGATGTTTGAATGTGTGGATGAAATACATTATTGGGAAGAGAAATACACACTTCTAACAAATCTAAGAAAACTCAAATTTGACCTTGCAATTGATCTTCACTCTAAACTCAATACATTCCTTATAAAAAGTTTTATAAAAGCAAAGCAAACTGCTACATATAATAAAGAACACCTGTTACGCAGACAAATTGTAAAGAAAAAGACCGACATTACAATTTCATCGACAGTTGGGCTATATTTTACAGCACTAGGAAGAATTGGTATTAAAGCTTTGTTTGCAGAGCCTCGCTTATTTCCAAAGAAAAATATTAAATTACCAAATATATTGGAAAATGAAGGTCATAAAAAAAATATTGGAATTTTTCCGGGAGCTCTTCATAGCACAAAACAATTTCCTGTAGAAAAATTAGCTGAATTTATTGATTCGATTCCTACTGAATGGAATTGCAAGTTTATAATATTCGGCTCAAAAGCAGAAAGAGGTCTTGCAGAGAAATTAAACTATTTAACTGAAACAATAATTGTTGATATTTGTGGTGAACTAGATCTGCAACAGCTTGTAACGGCAATTGATAATATGAATGTAGTTATTTCAAATGACAGCGGACCGATGCACATTGCAGCAGCATTACAAAAACCTCAAATTGCTATTTTTGGTGCAACACATCCAAAGCTAGGTTTTGCCCCATTAAATAAAAAGGCAGTAATTTTATCTGCTGATCTTAAATGTCAGCCATGCTCTCTTCATGGTTCTAAAGTTTGCCCATTAGATCATTTCAACTGTATGAAACAGGTTTCTGCGGTAGATATTTTGAAGACATTAAAGATTATGCTAAAAAATTCAACCCATATAGAATACTAAATATATTAGTTGATATTTTCAGATTACATTCGATTTAAAATGAATTTGATTAATAGTTTTGAATTTTCTTTTTGGTACAAAATTTGCATGTAGATTGCAGAGGGGAAAAATAATGAAAAAAATATTAATTATTAGTTTATTCCTAATTATACTCACACATGTTGCTGCCTTAGATAATTATAATTTAACTGCAACTTATATGTCT
>JABIME010000297.1 GCA_018654125.1 Candidatus Cloacimonadota bacterium | reverse complement strand
CGGTGTATTCTCTGTAGTTAAGTTAATAAATTTATCTCTACTTGTATCGAATATTGTAATACCTGCATCTTGTGTTCCTATCCAGATCATTCCAAATGGGTCAACAAATAGCGTTGTTGGATATGTTGGGATAGATCCATATAGCCTTTCTTGTCCTTCATAATACCAATATTCTGGATCAGGATTATCCTCATTCCAAAACCAATCATTATCGAACCAGACTTTCTTTTTAATTGTTGTACCAAACCAAAACCAATCAATGCCATCAAACATAAAAAGCCCTGTGCCAGAAGCTACCCAGATTTCTTCAATTCCATCAATATTTCTAGATTCCAATGCATGAATCAAACCAGTTCGTAATTCCGATGAAGGTGGGTAAACCCAGTATTGACCACTAGTAACTGGGTCAGTATCATTATCCCAATATTGTACTCCCTTATTAAGAGTTCCAAAAAATCTATAATTATCACTAATTAACGACATTATATTATATTGGTTTTCATCAAATTCTGTTTGGAAAGTATCAGAGATAGAGATATTATTTACAGTTTCGGCAATGGCAACTCCACCCATATATGAAATCCACATCCTATTATTTTCTGGAGTTAGCTTAGCTGTATAAGATGAGGGAAAATCTGTGAGAAATGAAAATTCATCCTGTCCATGACTCATTGTACTTATTCCACCATTTCCGGGTGTTATAAATTGCCAACATGAAAACCATTTTCTATTGCTACTATCAATTGCGATATCATACACATTATTGTTTCTTAAACCTGGATATTTTTCTGATGTATAATTCTTCCAAATATTACCATCAAAACTACTTACACCCTTTGTTCCTCTACCTAATTGCTGTAATCCATAATAACCTGAAGATAGCCATAAAGTACTATTGTGATCAATCTCTATATCTGTTATTAAATTGGCTGAAATACAGTTTGCTTTTACGTTTGTGTTCCACTCATTCTCAGAAAAAAAGAATATTCCTTCTCCCCATGTAAATGCAGCTATTTGCCCATTTATCTCTTTAAATCCTTTAATTTTAGATGTGGTCAATCCACTTTCATTCTTATTCCAAGTTGTAATATCTTCACTATCTGAGATCATTGTGATGGCAATATCCATAGTGTCTGTTAAAACTAACCTATCAAGATCCCAAATACCATAGCTGTACAATAAATTTAATTGATCGTCTACATAAACAGGATAAATTGCTAATCCTTCATCAACTATTACTGCCTGGGCAGGATCATTAAGGTCATTTGACAGAAATATACCGGAATCAGTTCCAAAAGCAACCTTTCCATTCCTAATAGAAATTGAAGTTACGTTATTACTTGGTAAAATTGAGTTGCCCTCATTTAAATGATACCAGTTGGTTGACACTTCCATCGAATCGATGTGCACATAATCAACTCCGGCAACACTTCCAAAATAGATGTTTCCATCAGCGGTTAATTGCATAGAAGTAATATCATCAGCGGACAAACCGGAATCTATATTAAAATTTTTTAATAAAAGTGGGAATGGAAAGCCTGGATCATCTTTGAAGCAACTGACACCAAATTTTGTTGCAACAAAGATAAGAGAATCATTGTGCGTTATCTTGTTAATAATATCCGATTGCAAACCGAGAGTTTCTGTGAGAGGAGTTAAAAAACCACTTTCATCAATTCTGTTTATGCCGCTACCAGCAGTTCCAACAAGTAATTGATGCGAATTTTCTAAATAATCTAGCGACCTTATATCGTTATCTGCCAACCCATCGATTGTTGTTAGTGTTTCACCAAACGAGTTTGTGTTTGTATCATAACTAACTAATCCACCCCATGTAGCAATCTGTATCTTATTTTCAGATTCTATAACATCAAAAATATGAGTAGTATTTGTATAAACCTGCCAATTCTTAAGTGCAAAAATACTTACAGAGATCAGCATTAAAACAACAATAAATTTCTTTTTCATTTTTTAAATTCCTTTTTGAAAATTTTATAAACGACAATAAGCAGGGTAAATAATAGAATTAATAAAATTGAAAGTAGCAGTTTTTTAGATGAAAATGAAAAACCAAATGCGATCAAACCAAAAAGTACTGTTATGAAATAACTTATCAGAGCAATATGTTTTTGAGATAATCCTATTTCATGAAGTTTATGATGAATATGTTCTTTATCTGCTTGAAATATATTCTTTTTTTTATTTACTCTTCTAAATATTGCAAACGCAGTATCCATAATTGGAATTGCTAATGCGATTATCGGTACTAAAAGAGTCATCGAAGTAATTCCTTTAAATTCACCTTTCCCAATTATAGAGATCGCAGCAATATTAAATCCTAAAAAAAGGCTTCCAGTATCACCCATAAAAATTTTTGCGGGATAAAAATTATATTTTAAAAAAGCCAGATTTGTTCCAATTAACGTTAATGATGAGAAGATAATAAGTGTATTTGATTTCATGAATCCAACAGATAACAACACTATAGCTACGATTATTGCAATTCCAGAAGCTAAACCATCAAGCCCATCAATAAGATTAAAAGCGTTAACAACCAGCAAAAACCATAATAATGTAAAAGGAAAAGAGAAGTAGCCCAATTCAAATGCTTTACCAAACGGATTAGTTAATAAATCAATTTTAAAACCCGAAAAATAGATAAATGTAATTATGATTATTTGAATTAATAATTTATAATTCGCAGTTATCTTTGTTTTATCATCAAGAAAACCTAAAAGCAACATCATTGTGCTTCCTGCTGCCAAATAAAGCAATTTAGAACCAAGCTCAGGAATTATAAAAAATATCATCAACTGCATTAGTATCATGGGAATACCAAATGACAATCCACCTGCAATTGGTGTAGGAACAATATGGATCTTTCTCTGATCTGGATGATCAACTAAATTCCATTTTTTTGATAATTTAATACTTAGTGGAGTAAATAGATAGGTTAAAATAAATGAGCCTACTATTGTAGCTATAAAAAATTTAACCATACTATTTATTTTTCCTTTGTGTATACTTCTTCATATTTTTTTACAAAATCCTTAATATTAAATTTTTCTTCAACCAATTTTCGGGAATTTTCTCCCCACTCTTTCAGTTTCTCCTTTTTATCGGGAAGAGATAATAAAACAGCTGACAATCTGTCAATGTCATTAACTGGGATCAATATACCGTTAGAATCGGATACAAGTTCATTATTCCCTTTAACATTCGAAGCAATAATTGGTAAACTCATAGACATAGCTTCTAGAATAGAAATGGATAATCCTTCTGCAATTGAGAATAATAAGTAAGCATCAAATTTAGCTAACCATTCTTTAATATTGTTCTGCCAACCAGGAAATATTATATTCTCTTCAAGCTTACTATCTACAACCATTTGGTTACATGTATCAAACAACTTACCATCACCAATGAAGTAAAAAACAATTCTTTTGTTATTCTTACATACATTAATGGCAACATTGATTGTATTAATGATATTTTTTATTTTCTCAAATCGCAAAACACTACCAATAACAAAAGTATCATCTTCTTTCTTATTAGTGATTATCATCTTTCCATCACTAAATTCAATTCCATTTAAAATAGTTAATGCTTTATCTTCCTTTACTATCTTACTATTTATTGCAAATTCTCGTTCATAATTATTAACAAAGATCATCTTATCACAAAATGGTGAAACTAATTTTTCTAGAACCTGATAGAAAACTCGAATTGGTTTAGGTTGAGCATAATGAAACGGGAATCCATGAACAGAATGAATAATTTTGGGCACTCTGGCAATTCGAGCTGCAATTCTACCAATAAATCCAGGTTTAGATGAATGTGTGTGAACTATATCAAATTTATGTATTTTAAAAACCCTGATCAATTTTATAAAAGCAAAAATATCCAGTATGGAGATACTGCGCCTGAAAGATCTGATTGGAATAAAATTATAACCTAATTCTTTAACTTTTTCTACCAATGGGCCATCTGGTTTAGAGATCACATAAATCTCATATTTATTTCTATCTAACGATTTTAAGATTTTCAGCATCACATTTTGTACACCAGATAATAGCGGTAATAGTTGTATATGAACGATTTTGATCTTTTTTCTGTTATCTAATCTCTTCTCAACAAAATCAAGGAATTTATTTGTTTGATTTTCTCTGCTAAACTTTGAATTTATTTTACGTTCTGTATTATTATTATTAAGAATTTTTATTAACTTCAGAAAATTATTAGCAATAGATTCAACATTTTCCATTTCACAAATCAGATTATGATCATTTTGTTTTAGAACTTCTGCAGCTTCACCTTTTGGGGGAACCATGGCAAGTATCTCCTTCCCACTACGTAAATACTCAAATAATTTACCGGTAAGAACACCATGCCCTTTGTATGAGGCAATAAACAATAATAGCGCATCACAGTTCATAAGTGATTTTATTGCATCTTTATGCTCGATTTGAGGATTAACTTTAATTAGATGTGATACTTTAGATCTTGTGATGTGATCGATAGTTTCTGCATAATAATTTCCGGTGAATTGAATAACAAGATCATCAGTTAATTTATTTTGTGAATGTAATAATTCTAAAGCATCTATAAAATATTTTAGGCTTCGATGCCCATAGAAGTTACCGATATATTTTATTGTTATTTTTTTATTATTATGAATAACAAAATTAGAAAAATCATCAGCATCCCAACCATTATAAATAACCTCTATCTTGTTTTCAATCTGCTCACCAAATTCACTTATAAGATCATTTTTCATTGTTTTGCTTACAACAGTGATCACAGAAGCATATTGCAAAATTCTCTTTTCCCATTTCACAGCATAACTTTTATGAAATTTAGAAAAAAAAGTTATATATGGATTCAACGTCCAATGATCTCGATAATCTACAATAAGTGGTAATTTATTTGCTTTTGCAAGTTTATATGCTGCAACTCCACTTGTATATGGACCCATTGTTGCCATTATTGCATCATAATCGTTGCTTTTAATAAGTTTTTTACCAGCGTTAATTACAAATGGAAGCCAGCCGATTTTATCATCGATAGGGAAAATGTTCCTAATAATTTTTTTATACTTTTCGGGTGTACTAAAATAAACAGCTTTATTAGTTTTAGGTTTTGATATTTTCTTAAGAATAGACATCAGATCCAAAGATGTTGTTCTAATAGTTTTGTGAGCCTTATCTTCCTTTAATAACTTGTTATCGGTTGAATGAAAAACGATATCATTAACAGTTATAACATCTGTAGAAACATCTTGTTTATGAAGATGTTTGACCAATTTTGATGGACGCTGAACACCTGGTCCTCCTAAGGGTGGATAAAAATATGCGATCAATAATAATTTTTTCATTCTTCTTCCACGATTGTTAATTTTTTCTTTAGGACTACTTCTATTTTTGAATCCAATTTAATATTGAAAAAATGAATATCATTCCCAACAATTTCGGCTTTTGCATGATTAACCTGAGCAACGTCATAATTACCAAAAACACTTATTGTAAATTTTGTGGTTTGGGAAGGGAAATAGAGATAGAATCTCTCTTCACTATCAAAAATTTCGATACTCTCTCTTTTTTTCCACCATTGTGCAATCTCCATTAGAGTAGCGATAAATACATTTTTAGGTCTGATCTCCTCAATCGTATAATTAAGAAGCTCCTTATTGTAGATAATCTCATTAAAGTTTGAAATAGAATAGTTAAATGAGATAAATCCATTATTAAATTCAACTGATTCGATAAGATGATCTACGATTTCTTTTGCGCTTTCAAATGGAATAATACTAGAGTTAGAGAGCTTTAGATGTTCATCAATAAACACGATTGGTAACTCTAGAGAATGCCACCCAAAACTACTTCGCAGGTCATTACTATGAGAACCATATTGATAAAAAGGAAATCCTAAACCATTTATAAAGCCATCTTTTTGTTTGAATCCAACAGAAGAATTATAGATGAATCCATTCTTCTTATGAAATTCATGAGTAATTCTAGAATCATAACAATAATTAGCATGACGAACTCCCATCAATTCATCACTCGTAATCTTACTTAGTTGTTTTTTTTGTTTATGAAGGATATCTTGTTTGCCTGAATTAGTAGAGGCTAATAGAGCTATTTCGTTACCTTTTGTATGATTGCTCATTAACTCTTTATGAACATCATTGCTATTTATTGAGTAGTCAACATCTTTATTTGAGCTAGATTCTGTTCCAAAGAAAAAAGTGCTTTTTATCTCGTGTTTGCTTTCAATTTGATCTATTACATCGAAGTTCCAATACTCTTCTATATTTGTTAATAGATATTTCATCTTGCTTAAAAAATTATTAAAAACATGTTTAACTTTGTAAAATATTAGAATATCTTCAAATGTACTGCTAATCATTCTTCCAAAAGACCATTTTTGAAGTTTATTAACATTAAAAGTGAACGAAGCTGCAAAAACTTCTGCTGATGGCCAATATGCTTTTTTTACCAGAAACGTAGATCCATTTTTT
>JABIME010000034.1 GCA_018654125.1 Candidatus Cloacimonadota bacterium | reverse complement strand
GTTAAGCTTACCTACGCCGATGGTACTGCTCCGGCGACGGAGTGGCAGAGTAGGTCGCCGCCATCTTTATATACTTGCACTCTCTTTTATTATTCAGGCTTCTATATATGAAGCCTACTTTTTTTTACTCAAAATATTAATCTACTTGACATACAAATAATGCAAATTGTAAATCCATTTAAAATATTAAGGAGGGTCACATGAAAAAAACGATACAAATATTTATTTTAATACTCTTTTTACTCCCAATTTGTTTATTTGCGCAAACTGGAAAAATTGCCGGAAGAATCACTGATGTAAAAACAGGTGAGCCAATAGAAGGTGTATCAGTGTTTCTTGAGAATTCTCAAACCGGTACTTATACAAAAGCAAATGGTACTTTTCTTATGCAGAATATTCCAACAGGAGAACATATTGTTCATGTTCGTTTTATGGGGTATGAGCAGAAAACAATGCAAACTGAAGTTAAGAATGATATAACTGCAATTGCAAATTTCCAACTGGAAGTTAAGGCTATTCACATTGAAGGAGTAAAAGTCTCTGCTAATAGAGCAGTTAAACGAGAAACTCCTATCGCATTTACAGATATTGATCAGGAAGTAATCTCAGACAAATATACAACTCAGGATATGCCACAGCTTCTTGAAGATGTACCAGGATTATTTGCTAATACCACTGGAATAGGCGACGCAGAAATAACTATGCGCGGATTTGAGGCAAATAAGATTCAGGTATTGATAAATGGAATACCTGTTAATGATCCAGAAAGTCAGAAAGTATATTGGAGCAATTGGACAGGTCTTGCATCCAATGTAAAATCTGTACAAGTTCAAAAAGGAGCAGGTTCATCACTTTACGGTTCTGGTGCCTTTGGTGGTTCATTAAATATAGAAACGATGGGTTCAACACCGAAACCAGAAATTACAGTGCGCTCTTCTTATGGACGATATTCAACTGATGGTGATACTGCAGATGGCGAAGGAGAATTAGAGGAATATAACCCCTATAATTATAATGCATTAGCCCGTTACAATTCAGGGAATCTGTTTGGTGGTAAATTTAACTACAATATCATGCTAGAACGAAAACGTGGTGATTATTATCTTAATGGTACAAATTACGATGGCTATTCTTTTGGATTAGAAGCTCAGAATATTATTGGTGATCATACGATTAACTCCAGCTTTTTAGGAGCTCCTCAAGAGCATAATCAAGTATATTTTAAATCTGATCCAGATCTTTTTGATACTCTTGGTCGTTCATATAGCAGGAATAATCATTCTTACCAGGAAAACTATTATTTCAAACCACAATTTTCAATTCGTGATGAATGGAATATTTCTGAAACTCAGATTATGATGACAAATGTTTTTGTGACTAAAGGTGACGGTGGTGGGAAATACTTAAGCCAGGACAAATTTGATATTAATACTGGTGAAATAGATTTCCGCGATGGATTCCTAGATGAAGATGATCCTGAGCAATGGGAAGATCAAGTTTTTGGAAAACATGCACTCTATCTATATCAAACATATGGTATTGAAGTAGAAGAATTTGTAGGTCAGGATACCGTTTGGTTTGGAACGATACCGGTTGTAGGTTCATCTTATAAAGGAGTTCTTGTTAGTGGAAATGGAGCAGACTTCTTTGGTGATCCTTCTAGATATAATTATAGTTGGCGTAATAATAGGATAAGTGATCACTTCCAAGCTGGTATGAATACATATTATCAACATGATTTAACCAATCAAGTGAAAATGGTGTTAGGTGGAGAATTAAGAAACTGGCTGGCTAATCATATTGGTGAGAAAGAAAATTTTCGACATTTTGATGGAGAAGGTGGAGTAGAAATATATGAAAATATGCAGAACACTTATGATTATACAACAAGTGTGATAAATATGTCTGGTTTTGCTAGATTCCAATATAAACCATTATCTAACCTTAATGTCATGGCAGATGGACAATATGCTGTTTATACTTCCAATATTGAAGAGAACAAGATTGAAATCTATGACTTGGGAACTGGTGAACCTACCGGTTATCAGTTTTTCTCTACAAAAGAGATGACAAATGCAGATTCCACACTTAAATTTGATAAAGATGACTATACCAAAATTTATTCATTTTTCTCTCCAAAATTTGGAATTAACTACAATATCTCTAAATATTTTAACGTGATGGCGAATTATTCATTGGCTTACAAAGAACCACGTACAAGTGAGTGGTACAGCGGATATGATGGACCTGATGGTAATCAAATGTATTTGAAGAATATTGTATTCATTGATAGTCTTGGTAATTATTATAATCAAGATGAAGAGCATTTTTACGGTGATCTGAAGCCGGAAAAAATAAATACAATAGAATTTGGAATGGGCTATGATGGTGTAATATTTGATGTAGAAGCAAATTACTATATAAGTAATTATAAAGATAAGATTGAAAGTGTTACAATACCTGTTACAGAGGAATATGCAGATACAGATTCAACTATTGTTGTAAATGAATATGATGTTGGACTAACACTTAATGCTGGTGAAGCAAGGCATCAGGGATTAGAACTGTCTACTAAATTGAAGTTAATGAATTTTGATATTGCAAGCTCACTTACTCTTTCATCTAATCGCTGGATAAAAATGAATGTAGATGAGATATTTGACATGGATTCTGATGAAATGATTGATAAAGTTGTTCCATTCTCTCCTGAGACAATGGCAAACGGAGCTATAGGTTACACGATAAAGAATTTACCATTAGAAGGTAAAATGAGAGTTGGAGTAACAGCTAAATACTGGGATGGATACTATGCAAATTATGAGAATGAATATTACAGCAATTATATTTATGATGGATCTGATTTTGTGGCAGATACGACTTCGGTAGTAAGTTCTAAATTACCTGAATTTTTGGAATTTGGTGCTAATATAAAATATGCCTTCAAGGTAAATGGAATGGATGCATCACTAAAACTAGATTTTAATAATATCCTAAACGAAGATGATAACTACTTGTCTGCTAGAGTAGCATCTGATTATAATAGAGGATACTATGATGATAATGGTGATTTTCAAGATGATTATCTAACAGGAAATAGATATATGTATCTTACTCCAGCTCCGTTGTTCAGTATGTTCATTACGATGGAAATAAAGTTCTGATCTTGAAATAATAAAAAAGGAGCTGAGAAAAATCTCAGCTCCTTTTTTTTTGTATTATAAATGATTATTTTTTTTCTTCCGGGGTTGGTTTTTCTTTCTCTTCTCTCAACTCTTCGATTTTTACTTTCACATTATCAGCTTTGAAAATTGGATAAAAATCTGTAACATAATCTTTTACAATTTCATCTAAACCTTCGTTTTTTTTAATCAATTCCTTTTTATATCTAACTGTTATTGCAATTCTATTAAAAGCTGCAACAATAGAAACAACAGGAACTTCTCCAATGATATTACCCAGATATTGTGGTAGAGTTTTCTCTAGCTCAATAAGACCTTTGAATAATTGATATATCTTAATCCCCAAATATCCAACACCAGATAATATGAGAAAAGTTAAAAACCTCGCAAATTTCTTTTTCATTTTAGCTCTCCCGAAATCAAATTTAACTAATAACTGTAGTTATTTATTTTAGGAGGATTACTTTTTTAACACTAGTGTAATCATGTTCTTGCTTTGCAATACCTGTTTCAAAGAAGTAAATTCCACTCGAAACATTTTTGTTGTTATTGTCAGTACCATTCCAAGTTATGTGATGTTCGCCTGCAGAAAGATTCTCATTAACCAATGTCTTAATCTTTTCACCTTTAATGTTATAAACATTTAAAGTAACATAACTTTCACTTTTTAAGTTAAGGAAAGCAGTTGTTTGTGGATTAAATGGATTTGGATAACAGCTTACAAATTCTGAATTAGCATTAATTGTATTTTCATTAGAAGATACTTCGTCGATAAGATCTTCAGATGTTCTTGGATTGATTCCATATTCATCATAGCTATAATCAAGACAACCTCTAATTACTGCCCATTCCATTCCTAAAACAATAACGATTTCAGGTTCTACAGAATCAAGATAGAAGAAGCCATCATCAATTTGACAAGGTGTTGCAGAAATATCTGTTACATACCACTGCCCAAAATTGATCTGCTCTTCAGTAACAACAACATCGTTTACTTCAACGAAGCAACTTTCATAAGGCTCTGCTGTAGCTGCATCAGTAAGATCTAAAGTTTGTACAATCATTGGTGCAGGAATATCATTCCCTGAACTTAGAAGAGTTACACTAATGAAAGTGTCATCATAACCTGAAATTTCAGTAAAACCATAATACTCTTTTACTGTACCGGTTACTTCTACTTCATCACCAACAACTAAGGTTGTGTCACCTGCCATATGAATATAAAGACCACTCCATTCTCCACCATCTACCATTTCAATGTAGAAATTATCTTTATAACCTGAGAATTTTAAACCAGTTATAACCCCGGTTACAGTAACTTCTTCACCATCTAAAAGCGAGGGATAAGTTCCATCTGGGCCAGCAACATCAGTATACTGAACATCATAAATTGTTGTAGCAAATACAGTAGAAACAACAAATGCTAAAACTAAAACTCCAATAATTTTTTTCATAATTTTCCTCCAATATATTTTTAATTATTAAGCATACAGAAAATTTGAATTTATTATTATTATGTCAAGATTTTAATTACTACTACTACTATAAATATTGAATTTAGATATCATTAATAATACTTGACACTCAAAAGCAAACTCAAAATCTTGTGTTTGTAACTTATAGAAATTAAAAGGAATTGATTTTAGATACAATTTTGAGGAGAAATAAATGAATAATGCAAATGACCAACAAAATCTTTTTGAATTAAACATGTCTGAACTTACTAAAATTGCTAAAGAAATAGAATTAGATGACTTTAAAGGATTAAAGAAAAAGGAATTAATCCACAGTATATTTGAGCTCAAATCTACTCAAGAAGGGTTAGCTTTTGTTTCTGGTTGTTTACAAATTGTAGATGATGGATATGGTTTTTTAAGATTTCAAAAAAACAATTATACTCATGGTAGAAATGATATCTATGTATCAAGTTCACAAATAAAAAGATTTGGATTAAAAAAAGGGCATGTTATTTCTGGTCCTGTCCGTGCACCAAAAGATGAGGAAAAATATTTTGCTTTGATCCGTGTTGATTCAGTTAATTTTGAAGATCCAATGGTTGTGTTAGAAGTAAAAAAATTCGAAAGACTTACACCTTACTTTCCTGAAGAAAAATTAAAATTAGAGACGACACAAAAAAATGTTTCTTCAAGAATTATAGATCTATTTACTCCTATTGGAAAAGGACAAAGAGGAATGATCGTTGCTGCTCCTAGAACCGGAAAAACAATGTTAATGCAAAATATTGCAAACTCTATCCTTTCAAATCATCCAGAAGTTTACCTTATTGTTCTGCTGGTTGATGAGAGACCGGAAGAAGTAACTGAAATGAGAAAAATATTGATTCCAACAAACTCAGAAGTTGTAAGCTCAACATTTGATGAACAACCTAAAAATCATATTCAAGTAGCAGAAATGGTTATTGAAAAAGCAAAAAGAATGGTTGAACTTGGTCAGGATGTTGTAATTATGTTAGATAGTATAACCCGTTTAGCACGAGCCTTTAATATGGCTCAGCCTTCAAGTGGAAGAGTTTTATCTGGAGGTCTTGATGCTGGTTCACTTCACAGACCAAAAAAATTCTTTGGTGCAGCTAGAAATGCTTTAGAACAAGGTAGTCTTACCATTATTGCAACGGCATTGGTAGATACTGGCAGTAGGATGGATCAAGTTATTTTTGAAGAGTTTAAAGGAACCGGAAATATGGAACTTGTTCTAGATAGATCTATTAGTGATTATAGAATGTATCCTGCGGTTGACCTTGTTAAGTCTGGTACAAGACGTGAAGACCTTCTGTTATCTAAAGAAGAAGTACAGAGAATGTTTGTTCTTCGCCAGTTTCTTAAAGGGATGAGTCCTTTGAAAGGTATTGAAATGCTGAAGACCAAGATGTTAACAACAAAAAATAACGAAGAATTATTGCAAAAAATGAGTCGTTAATGGAATTACTTGCACCAGCGGGTAATCTAGATAAATTAAAATATGCTGTTTACTATGGTGCTGATGCAGTTTATGCTGCTGGTAACAATTTTGGCCTTAGAGCAAAAAGTACAAATTTTTCAAGATCAAATTTAGAAGCAGCAGTTAACTTTTGTCATAATCATGATCGTAAAATTTACATTACAGTAAATATATTTGCTCACAATTCTGATCTTGAACAACTTCCAGATTACCTTTCATTCCTACAAAAAATTTGCGTAGATGCACTAATAATATCAGATCCTGGTGTATTTTTATTAGCTAGAGAATTTGCGCCAAATGTAGATATTCATATTAGTACGCAGGCAAATGTAACGTCTTGGAGTGCAGTTGATTTCTGGTATAAATTAGGAGCTAAACGCATCATTCTTGCACGTGAACTGGGTATTAAGGAAATTGCTGAAATAAAGAAAAAAGTACCAAAAGTTGAATTGGAAATGTTTGTTCACGGTGCTATGTGCATGTCATATTCTGGGCGTTGTCTGATAAGTGCATTTTTAAATAATAGAAGCGCGAATAGGGGATTATGCACTCAGCCTTGTAGATGGGAATATAACCTTGTAGAGAAATCTAGACCTGGAGAGTTCTTCAAGATTGAAGAAGATGAAAGAGGTTCACATTTCTTTAACTCAAAAGATTTAAACTTGATCCAAAGAATTCCTGAAATCAAAAAGGCTGGTATCGATAGTATCAAGATTGAAGGCCGAATGAAGAGCTTGTATTATGTAGCTGCGGTTACGAGGGCATATAGAGCAGCTATAAAAGCAGGTACGCAAGCTGTTCCTAGCCAAATGAAGGAAGAACTTAATAAGGTTAGTCACAGATATTATAGTGAAGCTTTTTTTGATAAGTTTGATTCAACAAATACGCAACACTATGGCTCTTCTGCCTATATTCGAGATTATCAATTTATTGGTGAAGTTCAAAAGGTTAAAAGGACATCTGTATTCATTTCAATTAAAGCAAAATTTTGTATTGGAGATGAGATCGAATTTATCTTCCCAGATAGTAAAGAAGATTTTCAAATGACGGTCAAATATATATTTAATGATGAAAATGAACAGATACAATTGACTAAGCCAAACACAATTATTCGACTCGACCTTGACAAGAAATTACCTGAATGGGGTATTGTAAGAAAAAAAATTATTGAAGAGTAGAATGAAGAAAAATATTTTTATAACATGCCTGTTAACAATTATTGTTACATCAAGTTTTTGTATTTCAACCCAAGAAGATCAATTTAAAAAAGCTAAAGCAGAAAAAGATGGAATTAAGATGGAAACTCTTTATAAGAAAATTTATGAAGAAGATCGTGATACTTATTTTGGTCAACTGTCTCTCATGGAATTAGCAAAATACAATTTTTTCGAACGAGAATACAAAGAAGCGGTTTACTTCCTTAAAAAAATACATGATCAAAGAATTTCTAACAAACAATATTGGCTTGCAAAATCATATTTTAAAATGGGCAAATACCAACTTTCTATAGTTTCCAGCCAAATATTCATAGCAGAGTCGGATGATAATGTTCAAATTGAAAATGCCTATTTCTTGATTGCTGAAGCATATTTACAGCAGAAGATGTATAAACGTACTTTTAATACTTTAGAGAGCTTAAGAACCTCTAAATATATTCAGAACAGCATTCCACTACTGCATTATAAAATGGGAATTTGTAAGGAAAAACAAGGGAAATTTGAACAGGCTTTGATGTTCTATAAGAAATTGAAACAGGATTTTCCTTATCACCAATATTGCTATTTAGCTGAAGATAGAATATATAATCTTAAGAAGAGTGATAAAGTTGAAGTTGATCTCGCAGAAATAAATACATTCAGAAAGGAAGAACCTATAGAAGAATCGAGGGCTGCAACAGGGAAAGACTTAAAGATTTATCTGCAAGTCGGTGCTTTTGGGTTGGAAGCAAGTGCTGAAAAGCTTGGAAAGAGAGTTAAGGTTATCGGATACAAATATATTGTTTTCTCAAAAATTAAAAATAACAGTAAACTCTTTATTGTAGCAGCTGGACCTTTCGATGAAAATGATGATCTTAAAAAGGCAATGCAAAAACTTAAAAAGAATGATATTGATTCTTATGTGATCAAACGTTATTGAATTACCATAAATGAAAATAAAAAAATTAACTCCAATGCTCAAACAATTCGTTGCAATTAAAGATCAACATCCAGATAAATTATTACTTTTCAGAATGGGAGATTTCTACGAAACTTTTTTTGAAGATGCAAAAACTGCTTCAAAAATATTAGGAATTACACTCACTGCCAGAAACAAAAAAGCTGATGATCCAATTCCTCTTGCTGGTTTCCCTTATCATGCCCTCGATAATTATCTTGATAAACTTGTGAAGCAGGGTCTCAAAGTGGTTATTTGTGAACAGATAGAAGATCCAAAAAAAGCAAAGGGTTTGGTTAAAAGAGGAATTACAGATATTGTAACTCCCGGGTCAGTTATCGATGAGAAATTTATTGAGTCGGCAGATCACAACTATCTTGGTGCTATTTATGTTGAACAGAAATCAAAACTAATTGGATTTGCTGTTATCGATGCATCAACCGGTGATTTTAATTTTACTGAATTAGAAAAAGATGAGTTAAAGAATGAACTGCAAAGGTTAAAACCCACTGAGATAGTGGTGCAAGATGATAGCATTGAAAATACTATTGCTACATTTAACATGGAGTATGAACCGACAGTAACAATTTTTGATAGCTGGTATTTTGAGCCTGAAGAGGCAGAACGAGCATTATTAACTCATTTTGGAACAACTACATTAGAGGGTTTTGGTGCACAAAACAAATCTTTTGCTACAACTGCTGCTGGTGCTGCTATTTCATATTTAAAATCATTAAAGAATAATGATTTGAAACATATTGGCAAAATGCAGTATTATTCTATAAAAAACTATATGCAACTGGACGAAGTTTCCAGAAGAAATTTGGAATTAATTAAATCTATTAGATATAATAATTCATTTGGAAGTTTAATCTCGATTATGGACGAAACAGAGACCCCAATGGGTGCTCGTAAACTTCGTGATTGGCTTTTGAATCCTTTGTTAGACAAAGAAAAAATAGAATTGAGACTCAATGCGGTTCAAGAATTAAAGGAAAAATATTCTCTCACAGCCGATGTTCGCAATCTATTTAAAACAATTGGTGACCTAAGCAGGATCCTTGGTAAGATCGGAACAAAACGTGTGAATCCCCGTGATGCAATTGCTTTGAAAAATTATTTGGAAACTGCTTCAGTTTTATCTGATATGTTGAATGAATTTGATAATGCTTTTCTCCACTCGTTACAACAGGAAATTGCGGATTAT
>JABIME010000033.1 GCA_018654125.1 Candidatus Cloacimonadota bacterium | reverse complement strand
TCAATTTCAATTTTTACTTTCTGATAACGAGTTCCCGATGCAGTTTGAAATGGATAATCTACCATTCCTTTTCTGCCAACTCCAACCGGATATACTTTTACATCGAATGTTGAAGCTAGGCCAGCAGCGTCTAATGGTTCGATCTCACCTGCATTATTTCTTCCGTCAGTAATTAGAATTATCACTTTTGATTTTGCTTCGGAATCTTTAAGGCGAGCAACTGCTGTGGCAAGACCCATGCCAATAGCTGTTCCATTTGCATCTTCATCAATTGCAACATTATCCATGATGGACATGAGAATATTGTAGTCAAGTGTGAGTGGACATTGAGTAAAAGAGTTTTCAGAAAAAACAATGAGTCCAATTCGATCATTTCTTCGATGCTCAATAAAATTAGTTGCAACTTTTTTGGCAGCTTCAAGCCTGTTAGTTGGTTTAAAATCAACAGCTTTCATACTTCCACTCACATCGATTGCCAGCATTATATCAATTCCTTTTCCGGTGATCTGCTGCTTTTTATGAGCAAGACGAGGACGTGCTAAAGCAAGAATTAGAAGTAAGATTGTTAGTACTCTAATAATAATTGGAACATATTGCAATAAACTGCTTCTGCCCGTAATTGAGTGGATTAGATCAACTCGACTGTGGATCAATCTAACTTTTTTCTTACGAATTATCAAGAACTCATATAATAGATAAGGAATTATGACAAGAAGCGCCCATAACCACTTTGGATTCACATATTCAAGCATTCTTTAATTCCTCTGTTTCTTTTAAATTTCCAAAGGATTTCAAATAATCTTCTAACCAGAATAAAGTTTTTTCAGAATCAGAAATTGCTGGAATTGCTTTTGCAAACTTTATCATGTCAGCATTTGCGAGAAATTTAAGAATCTTAGATTTTTCTGAATGATCTTCTAAAATTAAATTTGCTCGAATCTCACTAGTTGTCATCTCAACAGAATTTATTTCATAATGCAGTTCAATGAACAAACGTAGAATTAGTGAAATTCTAAAATAGAAGTTCAAATAATCACCTTTTACTATTAGATCGTCTTTCTTTAAGTTATTCAGTAATTCCAAAGCAATTATGTATGCAGGTCTATCATCTACAACTTCAGGAGTTACTACTTCTTTTTTTGAATTTTTTATAAATTTTATTAAGTACTTAATTGCAAAAACAATAATAATAATGAGCAATATGGGAATAAAATAATCGAAGAATTTTAGGTTTACAGAGAGCGGTGCAGCTATATCTTTAATGCTTTCGGTGCTATCAGCAATAACAGACTCAATATTAAGGATAAATTCTCTTGTTTTAAGAATTATAAGGCTATCAGCAGTTTTTACAGCAAATTCAAGTTCAGGGAAAGTAAATTTACCAGTATCAAAAGGTTGATATGTAAGATCAAGAAGTGTAGTCTTAGTATAGTTAATTATCTCTTCGGTTGATACAATATCTTTTAAGATGAAGATATCGAGTGTATCATTTTGAGTTGAAAAAATAGTATCAGAAATTGCTGAAGATATATCAACATGTAATTTAAATGGTGTTCCAACAAATAACTTCTGTGGTTTTTCTAATTCATAATCTAATTCAGCAGAAAATGCTAGAAGTGGAAATAAAATAATTATCAGAAATAAATATATCTTTTTCACTGCTACCTCTGATTCTTCATTCTAATTCTAAACTTAAAAAACTTCATAAGCTCAGGAGCATAGGGTTTAACCGTATTTAAGGTGACAAGATCGATCTTCATCTTCCTAAATTGTTGAGTTAACTCAGCTTCTTGTTGAATGACAGCTTTGTTATATTTCTCTCGAAGTTTAGGATTTGAACTATTTATGGTAAATGTCTTTCCGGTTTCCGGATCTTGGAGATTCAATAACCCTGCATTTGGCATTTTAGATTCCGCACTATCTTGAATTCGCAAAGCTATTACATCATGTTTTTTTGCTAATATTTTCAGGCTATCTAAATAATTGGTATCAAGAAAATCGGATATCACAAAGATAATACTACGCTTTTTTATAAGACGATAAATATATTCGACTGCATTCTTAATATTTGTTCCGCTTTTTTTAGGCTCAAAATATAAGATATCTCTCAAAATTCTAAGTGCTGATTTTTTTCCTTTTGTAGGTGGAACGTATTTTTCAACTTCGTCAGTAAAAAGCAGCAGTCCAACTTTGTCATTGTTAGATAACGCAGAGAAAGAAAGAACTGCAGTAATCTCTGTGATAAATTCAGATTTTAGATATCCTTTTGTTCCAAATAGGGTAGAAGCGCTGCTGTCAACGAGGAACATTACATTCAGCTCGCGTGTTTCTTCAAACTTTTTTATGTATGGGAAGCCATGACGTGCGGTTACATTCCAGTCAATTTGTCGGAAGCTATCACCACTTTGATACTCTCGAACTTCCGAGAATTCCAAACCCTGGCCTTTAAATAAACTGTGATATTCTCCAGAAAAGAGGTCAGAAACCAGATCTCTGGTAGTTATCTCAATTTTACGAATTTTCTTAATTATATCAGATGTTTCCATTAATATAAATTATTTAGGGAACTTCGATCTCATCGAAAAGTCTGGTTACAATATCTTCCTGAGTAATTTGTTCTGCTTCGGCTTCGTAAGTAAGAATTATTCTATGTCTTAGAATATCTTTACCAATTGCTTTAATGTCATCTGGGGTTACATATCCTCGGTGATCTAGAAATGCATGAGCCTTTGCAGCTTGTGCTAGATAAATTGTAGCACGCGGAGAAGCACCGCAATCAATAAGATCAGATAGCTCATTCAGGTTTTTAAATTTTGCCGGTTCACGAGTTGCAAATACCAGATCAAGAATATAATCCTTAATTTTGTCTTCCATATAAATATCTTTGATCAATTCTCTCATCTCTAAGATGTCTTTTGGTTTTACAACAGCCTTAACTTTAATTTCATCCTTTCTAACCATTTTATCTAGAATCAATTTTTCTTCGTCACGGGTTGGATAATCTATTATAAGTTTAAGCATAAAACGGTCTACTTGTGCTTCAGGAAGCGGATATGTTCCTTCCTGCTCAAGTGGATTTTGAGTTGCCATCACCAAGAATGGGTTTGGCAGAGGATAGGTTGTATCTCCAATTGTTACTTGCCTTTCCTGCATTGATTCTAAAAGTGCTGACTGCACTTTTGCCGGAGCTCTGTTTATCTCATCAGCCAGAACGAAATTTGCAAAAACAGGACCTTTCTTAGCTACGAACTCACTGGTTTTCTGATTATAGATAAGGGTTCCCATGAGGTCTGCAGGTAAAAGGTCTGGTGTGAACTGGATGCGCTTAAAAGTGGATTTTATGGTATTTGCCAATGTTTGTACAGCAAGAGTTTTTGCAAGTCCCGGAACTCCTTCTAGTAAAATATGTCCATCTGCAAGAAGTCCAACAAGAAGACGTTTGATCATATATTTCTGACCGACAATTACTTTCTCGGTTTCTTGTGTTATCTTATTTATTAACTCGCTTTTTTCCATTACTTTCTGATTAATTTCTTCGATCTTCATTGATCCTCCCAAAAAATATATATATTTATATAAACTAATTTTAAAAATTTTGTTACATTTTTTTTATATGTTTATGTCTAAAAATGTTTCCATCAAGATGCTTGAAATGAATATCAACGCTGCTATTACAAATGGTCATAACTAAATACGAAGCTTTATGCCCACGATCTACATCTGCTTTAAGATGACCTGGATTAATAAAATGTTTGTCTTCTATATGATCGTAATTAGAGTGATGCGTATGTCCATAAAGATATATATCTGCAGGTTTGGTTGATTTTGAAAGATCTTCTAGCCTGTGTGCTAAAGCAAAATTCCAATGCTCAATTTCAATCTCTAAAATTGCTGGAATCGTTCCATCTTTATATCCAGGATGATATAAGCCGGGAACTCTTATTAATTCTATATTATCGGTTAGATCAAAATTGTTATTCAGATCTTCAAAATCATCACCTAGATGAATGATATGAGTATACTCATTTTCATTCTTAAATACGTCTCTCAATATTTTCTGATTTTTGTGTGTATCTGAAAGAACTATTATTTTTCTCATGAGCAAGGATAATTACATCTTTTTAGGTGAAGAAATTCCCATCATATCAAGTGAAATTGAGATAACATTTTGAACTGCACTTATTAGATATAATCTTGCTAAACTCAACTCAGTTTTTCCTTCATCAATAATCTTATATTTTGCGTAATATTTGTGGAACATTCCTGCTAATTCATGTACATATGCTGCAAGTCTGTGAGGCTCTCTATTATCAGCACAAAGGTTAAGAACAGAATTTATATCCATCATTTTCTTTATCAGGTTTAATTCGTCAGCTTTATTTAATTTACTTAAATTCTTCTCATCGAATTTTTTAAGAGATAATTTTGCTTTCTTTGCTTTTTTAAGAATACTATTAATACGTGCAAATGCATACTGACAGTAGAATACAGGATTTTCACTAGATTTTTTCTTCGCAAGTTCCAGATCAAAATCCAGATGAGCAGATGGTTTACGGTTTATGAAGAAATATCTAGCTGCATCTTTTCCAACTTCATCTAATAGATCATCCATCGAAACTATCTTACCAGCACGTTTAGACATCTTAATAACTTCACCATCTTCCAAAAGGTTTATATGTTGCAGAAAAACAACTTCCAGTTTGGAATCATCGAGTTCTAACGCTTTAATAGCTGCCCTAAGTTTAGATACATGACCGTGATGGTCCGGTCCTAAAACATCAATAATAATATCGAAACCACGGTTATATTTAGTAAGATGGTAAGCAATGTCAGGAACCAAGTATGTAGGGTTTCCATCGGCTTTTATAAGAACACGATCTTTTTCATCACCAAACTTGGTTGAAGAGAAGAATACAGCATCATCTTTTTCATAAGTGCAACCTGCTTCGGCTAAATAACTTAATGCTTCTTCCAATATCCCTTCTAAGCGAAGTTTCTTCTCAGACATCCAGTTATCGAACTGTACATCAAATCTATCTAAACTAGCAACTTGCATTTTATGGATCTCAGCTAAAGCGAAAGTCTTCATCCTATCTAAACGATCTTCTTCTGTCATATGAAAAAGTTTTGTACCTTCAATTGTATTAAGGTCTACTGCAAGATCTTTAATATATTCACCATGATACGCTTCGAATGGAAATTCCTCTATTGTGTGTCCATGCAATTCTCGGTATCTGATCTCAAGTGATTCAGCAAAAATATCAACTTGATTTCCTGCATCATTCACATAAAATTCACGGAATGGCTCGAATCCAATATGTTTCATAATACGGAAAAGAGTATCACCATATGCACCAGCACGGGCACTAACAACATTCAGAGGTCCGGTAGGATTTGCACTGATGAACTCGATAAGAACTTTTCTTCTCTGGCCATAATTGGAAGATCCGTAATTCTTCTGTTCTGCTATGATTTTCTTTAATTCTTTATAATACAGTGAATTTGCTAATGTAAAGTTAAGAAATCCAGGCCCTGCAATTTCTATAGATTTATAATCCTTCTTTTTAGAGAGATCATCTGCAATTATTTGAGCAAGGTCACGAGGTTTGATCTTAAGTATTTTGGTGTTTATAAGAGCAACGTTACTAGAAAAATCTCCATGATCAGCTATGTTTGGGATTTCAACAGTAAAGTCGGCATTACATTTAAGATTTATTTTTTTTAAAGATGTTAAAATATCATCATATATTTTTGTTTTCATATTTTATTATTCTTTATTTTCCTTATTTATTCTGGAATTAACAACATAAAGCTCTTCGATCTTATAATATTCTCGTTTATCCTGGCTAAAGATGTGAACAATGATGTCACCAAAATCTATTAAAATCCATGTGCTGGAATTTTTTCCTTCGGTAGAGAGTATTTCCATTCCATTTGCTTTTGCATTATATGTTATATTCTCTGCAATTGCTTTATTATGCAATTCTGCTGTTCCACTGCAAATTATCAAGTGATCTGTAAAATCTGTTTCTCCGGTCACATCAATATGCTTTATATCTACACCTTTTTTCTCTTCCATCCAATTTATTATATTGGCAATAGCTTGTTTCTGTTCCATAATCTCCTATTTAAAATACATACGGTAATCTCTTCCAAGAATTATCTGAAAATCTTCTAGAGTATTCTCATTAAACGCATAAATTCTTCTCTTGATCCCGGTAATTTTCATTAAATAATTTAGTTTTTTTTCATCTTCTTTTTTTACAACAATTATCGTTTTACCATAAATGAATTTATTGCTTTTCACATTTTCCCATGATATTATATCAACATTCTCAAAATCATTATTGAGTATATTGTCTTTAACTTCACCTGCAGCACCTTTAACGCCGCAGCCATTTAAAATTGATAATTTCAGAGAAGTGATGTCAATAATTTCAACTTCAATATCTTCACTAACTTTTTTATTAAAGAACATAAAATAAGATGCTACACAAATAAGTAGCAAAACAGTAATACCTATTAATGAAGCACGTTTATCTATACGAAACAAATTATTTTTCGGTTTTCGCATTGTCAAATTGTTCTTTTAGTTTGGAATATGCCTGATCGAAAGATTCGGGAATTACCCTTGTTCCACCAATTGCGGACATAAAATTTACATCTCCGTTCCAACGAGGAACAATATGAACATGAATATGCACATCAATACCTGCACCGGCAGCTTTACCAAGATTCATACCGATATTAATTCCATCGGGAGAATAAACTTTTGTTATTACATTTTCGCATAACTGAACCGTTTCAAATAGATCATTAATCTCTTCTTTATTAAGCCCATTCAATGTTGGAACGTGTTTAGTGGGAACAACCATTAAATGACCGTTATTATAAGGGAAAATATTCATGATAACAAAACAGGATTCACTTCGATAGAGGATAAGATGCTTTTTATCATTATCTTCTGAAGGTTTAACACAGAAAATACACTCTTCACTTTTTTTTGATAACACATATTGCAAACGCCATGGTGAGTATAAAATATCACTCATAATATGCTCCTTTTACCTCGAAAACATCTAAATGTAGAACCTCTAATTTTGATATTCTGTTTTTATCCTTCAAAATGATTTTGCCTGCTTAAAAATTCATTTTCCAGATCTGCTAATTGTTCCTTAGAATTCACACCGGATGCTTCAACCATATCATCGAGAATAACTGATGTAACAAGTTTGTCTTTATCATTTAATATTTCTAGAGTATCGGTTAAATAATATTCATTCTGATTATTATTATTATCAATATTTTGGAGTGCTTCAAAAAGATCTTTAGCATCAAAACAATAAATTCCTGTATTGATCTCTTTGATCTCTTTTTCTGCTTCGGTTGCATCCTTGAATTCCACAATTCTTTGAACATTTCCACCACTATTTCTAACGATTCTTCCATACTTAAGTGCATCGTTCATAAAAGCTGTAAGTACGGTACAGGAAGCGTTCTCTTCTCTATGCTGCTGCTGTATTTTCTCTAAAGTTTTGTATCTAAGAAGTGGAACATCTCCGCATAAAATGAAAACATCTCCATCAAAATCATGGAATATTTCTTCTGTAACCATTACTGCGTGACCTGTTCCGTTTTGCTGAACTTGCTCAACAAATTTAATGTTACTATTTTTTGGAACAACATTGATCACCTGATCTTTCTTGTAACCAACAACAATTGCGATTAGATCACTATTTATCTTGTTTGCTGTTTGCACAACACGATTTATCATTGGTTTTTCTGCTAATTCAAAGATCACCTTTGGTTTATCTGATTTCATGCGTGTTCCCTTGCCGGCAGCAAGAATTATGGCAGCAGTTTTTTTCATTTTATCTCCATAAATATATTTTCAATTTTTTTATTTAATACTGGATGAACAAGATCTGGGCACAACTCATTTAGAGAAATTAAAACAAATTCTCTTTTATGTAGTTCCGGATGGGGAAGAATCAGCAATTTGCTGTTGATGATATTATCTTCGCACAATAATAGATCAATATCTATTGTTCTGGGTCCCCATTTCTCGTCTCGAACGCGCCCAAGTTGATCTTCAATTTCCAAACACTTTTTTAATAATAATTTTGGCTCTAAGTTAGTTTCAACCTCAATAACACAATTTAGGAAATCTGGTTGATCAATCTTTCCATATGGCTCTGTGGCTATTAATGTACTGGTTCTCTTAACTTCTGTGCTTTCCAATAGAGAAATTAGATCTATTGCATCTGTTATATATTTTTGCTTGTTTCCAAGATTTGACCCCAGACCAAGATAACAACTCATTAACATCCTTTATCTGTCTCTTTCCATCTCTACTTCTACAGAGCCTAATGAACCATTAATTGGAACGGAAGGTTTTTTGATTCTAACATTAGCGTAAATAATTGATGGAAAAGTATCTAAGATAGAATCTAGAATTGTATTTGCACATACTTCCAACAGAAAGAATTCACGTTCCTCTAGAGTATGTTTTATAATCGCGTAAACTTTTGTATAATCTACTGTATCTTCTAGGTTTTTGATATCATTATCATGCTTTTGTTGTGTCTCATAAGAAAAATTGACTATAAATCTCTGCCCTAATTTTCTCTCTTCAGGATGCACGCCGTGATATCCATAAAAAACCATTTCATGTAAATGAATTTTCATTTTTTAACCTCTTGTAAAATCAAAGTTTCTTTATGATCTTAAAACTTAATTTATTTGCGAATCTCTTGTCTATTAAATAGATGAAAAGCCCACTTAAGAGTAACCCAAACATAGAGATAACAATTGATGGATCTTCATTAAAATTAAATAAATATTTGCTGATCAAGTAAAATGAAATCATAACAATAATTGGAAAAATAAAAACAATAAAAGAAGATAAAACTCTTAACGAAGGAGCAATATCAACTTTAACTCTATCACCTAAAACCAATTGTTGATCTGTTTTTATTGTATGAAGGATCGTTTTCTCATTAGAGTTGCAAATGCCGCTTACTGCACAGCCATCGCAAGATCCAGTTCTCTCAACTTCTACTTGCACAATATTATCTTTAATTTCTCGAACAATTGCTATATCTTCATGGTTGTCCATTTACTCTTTCTCTCTTAATTT
>JABIME010000296.1 GCA_018654125.1 Candidatus Cloacimonadota bacterium | reverse complement strand
GAGATCGTACGTAAAGTTAAGGAAGAGGAGTTAGTTCCACAACTTATCAAACTCATTGAAGAGAATGTTAAAATATAAAATTCTTTGCCTTATACTTTTATTCTGTGTAATCTTAAGTGCAGAACTTAGAATTGGTGAAATAATATTTGAAGGCAATAACCTAATCTCAGACAAAGATCTAACCACCAGCATTTCATCAAGTTCAGGTAGCATATTTAATCAGAAATCATTAAATAAAGATGCAAAGTATATTTCAGATTATTATTCCATCAAAGGCTTATTCAATATCAAAGTCCATACTCCAAAAATCATAACTCACTCACCAACCAGGATTGACGTAATCTTCCAAATAGAAGAATTAAACGAAGCAAAAATCACAAAACTTAATTTTGCAGGAAACAGCTATATCACTGACTCTAAGCTTTCTTCAGCACTAATACGAAAAGATTTCACATTAACAGAACTTGCTGCTTCAATAAATACTTTAGTAGAATATTATGCTTACAATGGCTTCCTATTTGCAGAGGTAGAACTTGATAGCCTAATAATTGGAATTGAAGATCTTACAGCATTTATTAACATTGATGAAGGCAGATTTTGCAAGTTTACTGAATATGTTTTTAAGGGTAACAAAACAACTCGTGATGAAATACTTGTAAGAATTTCACGATTGGGAAGAATGAAAAATATTTCACCGGCAATTTTACAACAAGCGGCAAATAATATACAGCAGAAAAAATACATAAAAAACTGCAATCTGATCCCGCTTGATCATAATAAATTACTTTTTGATATCGAAGAAGATCGAATGAGTTTGATCTCAGGAATTCTGGGTTACGATAATTCTAAAGAAGGCAATAGCAAAATTACAGGCTGGGTAAATCTTGAGTTTATGAATTTGTACGGAACTGATAGATCTTTGGCTGTAAACTGGCAAAACCTATCTGCTGATGTGAGTTCTATTGAGCTTAAATATCATGAGTCCGGTATAAGCAGATATCCAGTTAATGCCGACCTGCTTATATATCGCCAAGAAGTTGATTCCACGCACATTAGATCAAAATTTGAAAGTGAGATTTACTATTTTGACCTTTATAATAAATATGGTTTATTTTATGGAAAAGAAGATATTTTCCCGGGCAGCAAAATATTAAATCCAATCGAGAGATCGTCATTTAATAAACTTGGTATTTTATGGGATATGGCAATTTTGGATAATATATTAAATCCATCTTCCGGAATAGAAACTTATCTGAAATATTTTTATATTTTTAATACTGTTGATGGAGATAATTTAACAAAACAAGCAGTTGAAATAAGATGGGCAAGATATTTTAATCTAGGTAAGCAATTTGTTCTAGAATTCGATGTAAATGCCAATGTGATAGAGAAAAAACAGCTTACAGAATTTGAAGTTTATGAACTTGGTGGGGCAAAAAGTCTACGTGGTTTTAATGAAAATACATTTTCTGGTTTTCGTGTTGGCTGGTCAGACATAGAGATTAGATATTTATTTGGAAGGAACTCAAGGTTTTTTGCTTTTGGAGCTTATGGATATGTGGAAAATAAGCAATACAAGTACAACGATCTCTTTAGTTTTGGATTTGGTCTTCGCACACAAACTAAGATCGGAATCTTAGGTATTGACTATGGATTAGGAATTCAAAATAGAGAAATGAGAAATCCACTTGACGGAATAATTCATATTGGTATAGAAACGGGATTGTAATAATTTGAAATTAGAAGTGGAAGTTAAAAAGTAATTAATTAAATTGTTGTAGTGAAGATCGTTATATTATTAAGGAGGTTTTATGGAACGAAGTAGTATAATTAAAGTTGGTGTATATGTTGATGTTTCTAATATTGCGCAAAATGGCGGATACGGAATGCAATATGATATTTTAAGACAATTTGCTTGTAGGAATAATGGCGTAGCTATGCGCTTGAATGCCTATGTTGCTTATGATGAAGAGATGGCAGAAAAGAATCCAGATTATAAGAAAAAATCAGAAAATTTTCATTCAATTTTACGTGATTTTGGATACAAGGTCATTGTGAAAATAGTTAAGTGGTATGTAGACGAACATGGTGTACGTTATGGGAAATCTAATGCTGATCTGGATATGGCGGTTGATGCTTTACGTCAATCTGAGCGTTTAGATTATGTGTTGTTAGTTACCGGAGATGGTGATTTTGTTCAGGTTGTTCGAGCCTTACAGAGTAAAGGATGCAGAGTGGAAGCATTAGCTTTTAATAACATTTCACAAGATCTCATAAATGAAGCAGATGGGTTTACCTCGGGATATATGGTTCCAGAGTTATCTCCAATTGAATTGCATAAAGCAACTAATGGGAAGCGTTTTGTTAGAGGCGTTTGCTACTCTTTCTTTCCTGAAAAAGGTTATGGATTTATGCGCTATATGAAAAACATTAGCGGATCTTTATGGATTCGTGATACAAGAAAGGAAGAATCTCCATACGGAACAGCATTTGTTCACGGATCACAATTTACTGATGTTATTGACACAAAAAAACTACCAAATAG
>JABIME010000295.1 GCA_018654125.1 Candidatus Cloacimonadota bacterium | reverse complement strand
TTTCATTCGTCATCCATCGGACATTCCGATTGCACATAAACATAGTGACGCTGTTGAATATACTAAAGAGAAACTGAAGAATATAGGTCATGGTGGTCTCTGCTTTAATTCTAAAGAATCTATTAAAGCAGGGACCATTATAAGTTTACAGATCCACATTCGCGAACCTGCATTTGAAGCTAATGGAGTTGTAACCTGGTGTAACAAGGTAGATGACCATTATGAAATTGGTGTAACATTTAATGATGAACATACAGAATTTGGCATTCGGATGGTTGAGCAAATTTGCTATATTGAACATTATAAAAGAGAAGTATTAAAAAATGAAGGAAGAATTCTTAGCGGAAAAGATGCTGCTTTAGAATGGGTAAAGAAAAATGCTGCAGATTTTCCAAAATGACCTATTAATTCCAATATTAACAAAATACATTTATTAATTAGCATATACAACGCTTGATCATTCATGTTTACATGCAATATTTTTTACATTGACGCAAAATAGCAATCTTAAAAATTTCAAAAATATTATGAATAAAGATAAAAAAATTAGAATACTTGTTCTCTGGCAGATGATACTCATTTCCATTGCTGCTGTATCTATTCCTGCGCTCATTACTACTTTCCAAAAAGAGTTTGACCTTACAATTGCCCAATCTTCCATCATTCCAATTATTGGTACATTAGCAGGATTTATCACAAATGTTCTACTCGCTTCTGTATCAGCAAAAATGGGGTTAAAAAGACTCAACCTTTATTTCCTGGTAATTGGTTTAATTGCCGTTTCGATCTTAGCTTTTTCTAATAATATTTACTTTTTGCTAATCGGCATCGTTCTTATAGGAATCAATACCGCTTTCGGGCTTACAAATACCTCAACAATATTTGCGCACTTAGATATCAAATACCAAAATTACGGAGTTCTACATGCTTTTTTCGGCATTGGCGGCATCATAGCACCAGCCATCATCAGCTTCCTATTTTTACAAAATATAAGTTACTGTTATATCTATTATTTATTAATGTTTCTATTTGCATGTTCAGCAATATTTGTGGCAGTATCTAGTTTAGTAGAGAATAGAAAATACGAGAATATAAAAATTAAAGAAGCTTTTGGAATTATTCGTAAAAGTTTTGTTATACCGGTTCTTATTTTGATTGCAATTCAAGCTGGAAATGAACAGGGAATTGTTATGTGGAGCGGAAATCTTTTTGGTGATGCGTTTAATTATTCTGCAGAATCAGCTACCTTGATACTTAGCTTCTTCTGGGTAGTTTTTACATCTACACGGTTATTAATACAATTTGTAGAAAATAAAATTGGGAAATTGAATACCGTTAAACTGGGAATTTCATTAGTAGTAGTTTCACTTTCTTTATTGCTAATTACCAATAAACCTGTTTTCTTTTTACTCACTGCTGCTGCATTAGCTCCCGTTTTTCCGCTTATGCAAAAATACTCAGCTCAAAAGTTACCACCGCGAGAAGTTGGACTTTTTAATGGGATGGTATTTGCCTTTGCCAGTCTTGGGAACATTGTAATTGCAGGACCTATGGGAATGATCGGAGATCATAATATAAAGTTTTCATACTTGATCCCAATTTTTGGAGCTCTTATAATCATTGGAATTCTATTTCATCTTGCAAAACTAAAGAAAACAGGAAAAGTTCAAGTTACAACAAGATAATAAAGACGCAACATATTACATATCTGTTTGCTTTACGATTTCTAATATTCTTCATTTAATTTATTGTAGTTTCGAGTCAATTTGTATGGGAATAAAAAAAGAATTGACGGAATTGATTCAGTAAAATTTTTGAACTTTATAATAAAAAGTTAAAAAAATAAAATGTGTAGGAGGAATTATGGGACGCAGGGAAGAAATTTTAGATTCTGCTCTAGAGCAGTTCAATAAATACGGCATAGCTAAGCTAACCTTAGAAGATATTGCACGTGCTCTTGGGTTAAAAAAGACAGCAATCTATTATTACTTTAAAAACAAAGATGACCTTCTTAAAGAAATGATCGAAAGAATAATCGAGAATGTTAAAGATGAAGTAACCGAAACTGTAGATAAAGCAGATGGAGTAAAAAATAAACTTCGTGCATTTATGCTTTGTAAAGTTTCTATTATGAGAAAGAATGGGAATCTTTGGGAGCTATTCGATAAAGATTATCTTCCAAAAAGAGCAAAAGATTTTCTAATGCTAAAGAAGGGATGCATTGCCGAATTTGATTTTAGTACAATATACAAGATAATTGATGATGGAATAAAAGAAAACAAAATTGAATATCGTATAAATGACTCTTTGGTTCTAATGATCATGGGCGTAGTATATGGGATTTTTATAGGAAATTTTGTAATTAATGTGAACTGGAATGAA